>CASEWH010000031.1 GCA_949291575.1 uncultured bacterium | reverse complement strand
TAGGAACTGTAGGAAGTGGTAGTTCCTACTCATATAAGAATGCAAAATATACAGATGCAAGTGGAACTGTAATAACCTCAAATATAGCAGAAGCTAAAGTAGGATTATTGAGATTTGGAGAATTAATGTCCGGGCAATTTGATAGATATGGTAACAATACAGACTATTGGACTTTAACACCATATAGTACGTCAAGCGTTCGGTATGTCAACAACGATGGTAACGCTAGCAGCCGTTCGCCTTCGAGCCGTTCGCTTGGCGTGCGACCATCTATAAATCTAAAATCTAATGTAGTAATAATAGGAGGGGATGGAACTAAAGATAATCCTTTTACCTTATCTGTTTAAACAGATAATTCACTATAGAAATTGGCGCAAGTAGTAATAATGACGATAAATATATAGCAGTATTAAATACTAATAATGAATTTATAGATTATGTTAAGTATAGTGATGGCAATTATATTAATAAAAATGATACTATTAAGATTGTTAGCGCTCTTAATGATAATTTAGTACTTGATGTTGAAAATACAAGTACAGCAGATCATGCAAATATTCAGATATATACCTCTCATACAGGTGATGCTCAAAAATTTAGAGTACTAGGTTCTAATGTGCGTTATTATTATAATATTGCTATGGCTATTAGTACTAATAAAGTATTAGATATTGCTGATGCAAATCCTGCTGATGGTACCAATGTTCAATTATTTACTTCAAATAATACTAATGCCCAGCAATGGATGTTTAGAAAAAGTGATGAATCTGGTTATTACTATATTATTTCTAAACTAGGAACTTGTTTAGATGTTAAAGATGCTAATGCTAGTCCAAATGCAAATGTTCAATCATTTACATGCAATGAAACTAAAGCTCAAAAATGGAAATTTGTTAGAATTAATTAAAAAAGTTAGCAAAAAGAGTTGACAAGTGCTAACTTTTTTGCATATAATGTTATTGGCAATGGAAAGTTTTGAATGCTAAAAGTATTTGAACTATTAAACAGAGCCTTAGGAGGTAGTTATGCTTAGTGATAGACAAAATAAAATTTTAAAATTAATTGTTGAGTCTTATATTAGACAAGCTAAGCCTGTTAGTAGTAATCAACTATGTAAAAAGTTAAAATGTTCTAGTGCTACCATCAGAAGTGAAATGGCTAATCTTGAAGAGATTGGTTACTTAGAGAAAACTCATACTTCTAGTGGTAGGGTACCTAGCGAAGAAGGATATCGTTACTATGTAGATAATTTAATGGAAGCTAAGAAGATGAATGGAGAAGAGATGTTAAAATTGCAGATTATTTTCCATAATCAATCTCTTGAACTAAGTGACTGTATCAATAAAAGTTTACAAGTTGTTTCTGATATGACTTCTTATACTGCTGTAGTCTTAGGTAAAGCTAGTCATGAGAACTTACTTAAAGAAGTTAGAGTTGTACCACTTGATACTAATCATTTAATAGTAATAGTAGTTACTGATAAAGGTAAAGTGGAACATAAAAACATTACCTTAGATAATGTTAGTACAGAAGATATTAGAAAGACAGTAGAACTTATCAATAACTTAATAGTAGGTACACCTATTGATGAAGTTAGTACTAAGTTGGAGTTTGAGATTAAACCTATTATCTCTAAATATGTAGAAGGGCATCAACAATTATATAATGCTATTTATAATGTCTTTAATGATATTACTAATACTGATATTAATGTTGTAGGTAGAACTAAGTTTTTAGAACAACCTGAGTTTGATAATGTTGATAAGATTAGAGATTTGTTTAAGAAACTTGATGATAAAGAGATACTTCAGGAAATTAAGAAAGATGACTCTAATAATATTGAAGTCTATATAGGTAGTGAGAATAAACTTGATGATGATGTAACAGTTATTAAGACTAACTTTAAGACTGATAGTGAAGAAGGAACACTTGCTATCATAGGACCTAAGAGAATGGAATATGATAGAGTTGTTAGTATTTTAGAGTATTTAAAAGAAAATATAGAGAAAGGTAGTGACTAAATGGAAACTAAAGAAGAAAAGAAAGTTACTAATGAAAAGCACGAGTGTAACTGCAAAGATAAAGATAAAACTTGTGAGTGTCATGATAAATCTAAGAAAAAGGATAAACATCATGAAGAAATAAATAAGTTAAAAGAAGAGATTGCTAGTAAAGATAAAGAAATAAGTGAGTTAAATGATAAAATTAGATATCATCAAGCAGAGCTTATTAATTATCGTAAAAGAAAAGAAGAAGAAGTTACTAATAGATTAAAATATGCTAATCAGGATTTGATTAGTGAACTTATTCTTATATTAGATAACTTTGAACGTGCTATTAGACTTGATGATAATGATTTAAGTGATGAGTTATCTAAATTCTTAAAAGGATTTAAGATGATGTATGCTAGCTTTGATGATGTTTTGAAGAAATATGGTTTAGAAGAAATAGAAGCAGAACATAAAGAGTTTGATCCTAATACAATGGATGCTTTAATGACTGATAATGATAAAGACTTTAAAGATGGAGAAGTCCTTGAAGTATTACTTAAAGGTTATCGTCTTAAGGATAGAGTTATTAGACCTGCTTCTGTTAGAGTAAATAAACTAGAAGAAGATAATGATAATAATGAAGAAGGAGAGGATATAAATGAGTAAAATAATTGGTATTGATTTAGGTACAACTAATAGTTGTGTATGTGTATTAGAGGCTGGGGAGCCTAAAGTAATCCCTAATAAAGAAGGAGAAAGAACAACTCCATCAGTTGTAGCTTTCAAAAATGGTGAAAGAATAGTAGGAGCTGCTGCTAAAAGACAAGCGATTACTAATCCAAATACTATTTCATCTATTAAAAGATTAATGGGTACTGATAAGAAAGTTGAAGCTAATGGTAAGAAATATAGTCCTGAAGAAGTTTCTGCTATGATTCTAGGTAATCTTAAAGAATCAGCTGAAAACTATTTAGGAGAACCTGTTACAAAAGCAGTTATTACTGTTCCTGCATACTTTAATGATGCCCAGAGGCAAGCTACTAAGAATGCTGGTAAGATTGCAGGACTTGATGTTGAACGTATTATCAATGAACCTACTGCTGCAGCTTTAGCATACGGACTTGATAAACAAGATAAAAATCAAACAATCTTAGTATATGACCTTGGTGGTGGTACGTTCGATGTATCTATTCTTGACCTTGGTGATGGTGTTGTAGAAGTTAGATCTACTAGTGGTAATAACCATTTAGGTGGAGATGACTTTGATGAAAGAATTATTGACTATCTTGTTAGTGAATTTAAGAAAGAAAATGGAGTTGATCTTACTAAAGATAAAATGGCTATGCAACGTCTAAAAGAAATAGCTGAAAAAGCTAAGAAAGATTTATCTGGTATGACAAGTACCCAAGTATCTGCACCATTTATTTCTCAAGGAGCAGATGGTCCACTTCACTTAGATATGACATTAACTAGAGCTAAATTTGAAAGCTTAATTAGTGATTTAGTAGATTCTACATTAGAACCAGTTAGAAATGCTTTAAAAGATGCAGATATGAAAGCTAAAGACTTAGATAAAGTTATCTTTGTTGGAGGTTCTACTAGAGTTCCACTTGTATATGAAACAGTTAAGAAAGAACTTGGTATGGAACCATCTCGTGAAGTTAACCCTGATGAAGTAGTTGCTATGGGAGCTGCTATTCAAGGTGGTGTCTTAACAGGCGATGTTAATGATATCGTTCTACTTGATGTTACACCATTATCACTTGGTATTGAAACATTAGGTGGAGTTATGACAGTATTAATCCCAAGAAATACTACTATTCCAACAAGTAAATCAGAAGTATTCTCAACTGCTGCAGATAATCAACCTGCTGTTGATGTACACGTATTACAAGGTGAAAGAAGTATGGCTGCAGATAATAAAACACTTGGTAGATTCCAACTTACAAATATTCCACCTGCACCAAGAGGAGTTCCACAAATTGAAGTTAAGTTTGATATAGATGCTAATGGTATTGTTAATGTAACTGCTAAAGATCTTGGTACTAACAAAGAGCAATCTATTACAATTACATCATCTACAAATCTATCTGATGAAGAGATTGAAAAGATGAGAAAAGAAGCTGAAGAAAATAAAGAAGCTGATAAAAAACGTAAAGAAGAAGCTGATCTTAAGAATGAAGCAGAACAACTTGTATTCCAAACTGAGAAATCACTTAAAGATTTAGGAGATAAAGTTGATAAAAAAGAGAAGGAAGAAGCAGAAGACTTAATTAAAGACTTAAGAGAAGCTTTATCTAAGAATGACTTAGATGATATTAAAGCTAAGAAAGATAAACTACAAGAGAAAGCTATGGCACTTGCTACTAAAGTTTATGAAAACGTTCAAAAAGAAAATCAAGCAAATGCTAGCAATAGTGAAGATACATCAGATAAAAAAGATGATGTAAAAGATGCAGACTTTGAAGAGAAGTAGAAAAATTAAAAGTTCTAGGTAACTAGAACTTTTATCTGATAAAGATAATAGAAAGGGCTAAATATGAAAGAATATAAGAATAGAGATGAAGTAGAAGAAGAGTACAAATGGGATTTAAGTGAGTTTTTTGAAAGTAATGAAGCATTTTTTAAAGCAAGTGAAGAAGTAGATAGTAAAATAGATATCTTTAATGATTATAGAGGTTGTACTAAAGATAGTAATAAACTTTATGAATATTTAATTAAGCTAAGAGAAGTTGAAACTATTGTTGAGAAGATGGATGCTTATGCTTGGTTAAAGAATGATGAAGAGCTAGGTAAAAAAGAAAATCTTGAGATGCTTTCTAAAAGTAAAGATGCTGTTGCAAAAATTAATAATGTCAATAGTTTCTTTGAACCAGAACTTTTAAAACTATCTAAAGATGAATTTGAAAACTTATTTAAAGAAAATAGTAAGCTAGAAGAGTATAGAGCATTTCTATTAGATATATATAGAAATAAAGAACATACTTTAAATGAAAGTGAAGAGAAAATAGTTAATTCCTTAGTAATGGCTACTAATAACTTTTCTGATATGTCATCTACTTTACTTAATATGGAACATGATTATGGTAAAGTAACTCTTGCAGATGGTAAGAAAGTAACTCTATCTACAACTAATTCTAGATTCTTAAAGTCAAATGATAATAGAGAGACTAGAAAAGAAGCAGATACAAAACTATTAAAGAAAGGTTTAGAGTATGGTAGTACTTCTGCAGAACTATTAAATAGTTATGTAAAACTAAAAGATACTCTTGCAAATATATATCACTTTAATGATAGTTTTGAAGCACGTCTTTTCGAAGATAATCTTAATAAAAATATCTTTGATGTTTTATCTAAAACAACAAGAAGTGGTGTTGATACATTACAAAGATACTTTAAATTAAGAAAGAAAATACTTAATCTTGATACTTTATATAATTATGATTTAGGTGCTAAACTAAGTCATTCTAAGAAAGAATATAGTATTAATGAAGGTATTAAAACAGTAAGAGAAGCGCTAAAACCACTAGGAGAAGAATATCTTAGTAAATATGATAAACTTATTAAAAATCGTAATATTGATTTTTGTGGTTATCCTGGTAAATGTAGTGGTGGTTATAACTTAAGTATTCCTTTGTGTGATTCCCGTATTCTTATGAGTTATCATTATGATTTAGAGTCTTTATCTACTATCGCTCATGAAGCAGGACATCATATTAATTATCAGTTCATTAATGAAAATAATCCTGTACAATATTGCCATAATTCTCTAATTGTAGCTGAAGTGGCATCTTTAACTAATGAATTCTTACTATCAAATTATATCTTTAATAATGCTAAAGATAAGGAAGAAAAAGTTCTTGCCCTTGAGAATTCTCTAAATGTAATCGCTAGTAATTTGTATGATGCAGTTAGACTAGGAGATATGGAAAGATTAATGCATGATAAAGTTCATGAGGGTGGAGCCTTAACAAAAGAGTTTATGAATGAAATATCAGAAGAGTCTTTAAAATATTATTATGGTGATACTGTTAAGTTAACTTCTTATGCTAAAGGAAGTTGGATATTTAGAAGTCATTATTATAGTAATTTTTACCTTTATAATTATGCTATTTGTGTAAGTGTTGCATCATACTTTGCATCAAAAATTACTGATGGTGATAAAGGGACTTTAGATAAATATTTAGAATTCTTAAAGTTTGGCTCTGATATTTATCCTCTTGATGCTTTTAAAAAGTTAGAAATATCTTTAGAAGATGAAAATGTATATAAAAATGCTATTTTCTATTTTGATAAATTAATTTCTATGTTAGAAAGTCTATATTAGAAGGAAGGTGTAGTATATGGCAACAAAAAGAGACGATTATGAAGTGGTAGGGGTATCTAAAAGTGCTACTAAAGACGAGATAAAAAGTGCCTTTAGAAAGCTTGCTAAGAAATATCACCCTGATATAAGTAAAGAAGAAAATGCTGAAGAGAAGTTTAAAGAAGTTCAAGAAGCATATTCTGTTCTTTCTGATGATAATAAACGTCGTCAGTATGATCAATTTGGTCATGCTGGTGTAGGAGGAGCAGGCGCTGGTTCTGGCTTTGGAGGCTTTAATGGAGCAGGCTTCGGTTTTGATGCAAGTGATTTAGGTGATATCTTTGATGACTTATTTGGCGGTGGCTTTGGTTTTGGAGGCTCAAGTAGAAGTCGTGGAGGTAGTAGAGCAAGACGTGGTAGTGACGTGTTAATGAAAGTAGAACTTTCTTTTGAAGAAGCTATCTATGGTTGTGAGAAAGATTTTGACTTAGATGTTGTAACTGAGTGTGATAACTGTGACGGTAAAGGTGGTTTTGGAGAAGAGACTTGTTCTAGATGTCATGGTAGTGGTACTATTACTAGTGAACAAAGAACAATACTTGGTTCATTTATGACTAAAACAACCTGCCCAGAGTGTAATGGCAAAGGTAAGACATATAAAGAGACATGTAGTAAATGTCGTGGTAAAGGACAAGTTAAATCTCATAAGACTATCACTGTAAATGTTCCTAGTGGAATAGATAATGGTGAAAGACTAAGAGTACCTGGTAGAGGACATGCTGGAGAAAACGGTGGTGCCTCAGGTGACTTATATTTAGAATTTCATATTAAAGAACATAAATACTATGAACGAGATGGCCTTGATATTTATCTAGAAGTACCTATTAATATGGCTGAAGCAGTACTTGGTTGTAAAAAAGAAATACCTACAATCTATGGTAATGTTAAATTAACTATACCAGGAGGTACTGATAGTGGAGATAAACAAAGACTTAAAGGTAAAGGTATAAAAGATTCTACTAGTAGAAGAGTAGGAGATATGTATGTTATCTTTAAAGTAGTTACTCCTAAGAAGCTAGCACGAGACCAGAAAAAATTATTTGAATCCCTTGCTAAAACAGATTTAGATGATAGTGAAATAGATAGATTTACAAAATTTACTAAGAAGAATGATTAAACATTTAGTCTTTACTAAGTGTTTTTCTATTGTATAGAGTATTAAATGTAAATACCATTATATTCGACTCATTATAAAAACATTTTGGAGATACACCTATCTATATCAAAGTTTTATTAAATAAAACTAAGTAAAAATAATGTTTTTCCTTTTAAATGCAACAAAAGTGTGATATAATCTACTGGTAGAAAGAAGGAGTAATATGGAAAAAATATATGTTTTTGGACATCGTAAACCTGATACAGATTCAGTTAGTGCAGCGATAAGTTATTCTTATTTAAAAAAACAATTAGGTTTTAACGTAGAACCTCGTGTACTTAGTGCTATTAACAAAGAGACTAAATATGCCCTAAAATACTTTAAAGTAAAAGAGCCTGCTTACTTAAATGATGTTAAATTGCAACTTAAAGATGTTAATTATCATAAAGGATATTTCTTAAATGAAAAGAAATCTATCTTTGATAGTTATATCTATATGTTAAATGAAGGTTTAACTGGTGTACCAATTGTTGATGATAAAAATAAATTTAAAGGAATAGTAACAATTAAAGACCTAGCTCATACTTTTATTAATACTAAAGTAGAAAAACTTGAAACTAGTTATGATAACTTACTTTATGTTTTAAATGCTGAAGAAGTAAATAGAGCAGATGATGAAGTTGTTGGTAATATATTAGCAGCAGCATATCGTAGTACAACCTTCATTAATACAGTTAATTTAACTACTGATGATATCTTAATAGTTGGAGATAGGCATAGTGTCATAGAATATGCCGTTAATTCTAAAGTTAAAATGATTATTCTATCAGGATTTAGTGAAATTAAAGATAAACATATTGAGCTTGCTAAAGAAAATGGAGTTAATATTATTAGAAGTAGTTATGATACTTATCATATCGCTAAATTAATTGGTTTAGCTAACTACATCAGAACAATGGAAAGAACTACTAAAGATGCAGTTTACTTTGATGAAAATAGTTATGTTGATGATATATTAGATGTTAATAAGAAATTAAGACATACTAATTATCCAGTAATTAATTCTAAAACTGGTAAATGTTTAGGACTATTAAGAATTACTGATTTAGATTCTAAAAATCCTAAGAAAGTAATATTAGTAGACCATAATGAAGCAAAGCAAAGTGCTGAAGGATTAGATGAGGCAGAGATTGTTGAAATAGTAGATCATCATAACTTAAGTAGTCTTTCTACTGCTAGCCCAATAAACTTTAGAAATATGGCAGTAGGTTCAAGTAATACAATTATCTATTCTTTATATAAAGAAAGAAATATTGAAATACCTAAAGAAATCGCTGGGAT
Organism: uncultured bacterium; assembly: GCA_949291575.1. GTDB lineage: Bacteria > Bacillota_I > Bacilli_A > RF39 > UBA660 > Onthousia. The sequence continues at coordinate 1,783 of CASEWH010000031.1, read as the reverse complement.
GATGTTATCAGGAATTCTATCAGATACTTTAATATTAAAGTCACCTACAACTACAGAACTAGATAGAAAAGCAGTTAAAGAGTTATCTAGTATTGCAGAAGTTAATTATGAAGAATATGGACTTAATTTAATAAAAGCAGGTACATCACTTGATGGTATGAGTCATGAAGATGTACTATATAATGACTTTAAGTTATATACTGTAGATGATAAGACTTTAGGTATAGGACAATTCTTTACTACTAATTTTGATGATATTAAAAAAGATATGGATTCATATCTTGATACCCTTGATAGAGAAGCGGAAGGCAATAATTACTCATTAATCGCTTTATATATTACAGATATCATTAAGAATGGTTCTTATGTTTTATTTAATAGAAAAGCTAAAGATATAATGGATATGGCCTATGATAAAGATATGAGTGAAGGTGAGTACTTACAAGATTGTGTTTCTCGTAAGAAGAATGTTGTGCCTGTAATAATGGCTAGTTTTGAGAAATAGTATAGTTTAGACTACAAACTATACTTTTTTTAAAAGGAGGATTATTTGTGAAAGATTTAATAACTTGTAAAGATATATTAGACTATGTTTTGGAGAATCATTCTTCTAAAGATGATACAACACTTAGTCAAGATGAAAGATTTAAAATTTTAGAAGAAAACAAAGCTGATATTGATGTATATAAGTATTTAAAAGAAAAACTAAAGAATTTAACTATAGAAGTTTGTGGCGATTATGAAGGCTTAGTTTTAGATTTAATGAGTTGTAGAGCTTTAGAAGGTTGGTGTTGGCAAACTACTGAGAGTTCCATAGTTTTTCTTAATGATGAAGACTATATAGAAAGAGGAAACTTAATATTTGAAAAACATAAGCTATTGGATAAAAATATTATCATTCATGGATTAACTTTTCTTATAATGAATTAGAATACACTTTTGATCCTTGCCTAAATATTTTATGTTATAAAACACTATATCAAGAAATTTTTGAAACAGAAGTAAGAGGGATTGCTAGTGCTAAAGAAGTAAGAGATGAATTAATAAATGCCGTTTTAAATCCTAAACCTAAGAAAATAGAAAATAGATCTAGTGCTAAATTTATAGATAAATTTATGGAAAAGTATTTTGGTGATGAACTAGAACAAGAGAAAAATAAAACGCATATTATAGGTAATGATGATGTTAATTCGCCAATGTATAGAAATAGTACAGGCTATAAAGCAGAAATAGAAGACGGTAAAATAAAAAAACTAGTTGCTCATTTTTATTTAAATGGATAGTGTTTAGATGTGTCTAATTGACTTTATAGTCCTTTTATTTCTTTCTTTTTAATGATATAATTATGGAATAGAAAAGAGGTTATTTATGACAGATATTATTAATACAATCATTTTAGGAATTATTCAAGGAATTGCGGAGTTTTTACCTATTTCAAGTAGTGCTCATTTAATTATTTTTAGAGACCTTTTTGGAATAGGTACAGATATGTCTAGTAAAGTAGCTTTATGTTTTGATTTAGCACTTCATTTAGGTACTTTGTTAGCGATAGCAGTATTCTTTTTTAAAGACTTTTTAAATATGGTTATAAAAGGTTTTACTAAAGGAATTAAAGATAAAGATGGTAAACTATTCTTTCAAATAGTAGTTGCAACTATTCCTGCAGCAATTGTCGGTGTTTTATTTGAGGAGACAATAGAAAATGCTATTAGGACTAACTACTTATTAATCGCTACTGCCTTAATAGTTATGGGTGTTATCATTTATTTAGTAGATAAAAACT
>CASEWH010000030.1 GCA_949291575.1 uncultured bacterium | reverse complement strand
ATTTATCAATTAACTCTTTAATAATTACAGTAGGATTCATACTTATAAATAAAGTTTCTGTTTTAAAATGTGAATCAGCAATTTTGTAATTTTCAATAATACATTCAATATCATTTTTTATATTGGGATATGTTTCTAATATAGATTTTCTTCCTCTAAATTCCAATTTCAGTTGTATCCCATTTTTAAACTTTTGATAACATGATTTTACTTTTTCTCTGCATATACCTATGGCACGACTTACAGCACTAATACATCTTTTACCTAAATCTTCTACCAAAGCTCCTATCATTAGATTTCTTTCAATAGAATTTGGAAAATTTTTTATATTTTCAACTATATTTTTGTAATCATTTTCTAATTTCTGTGTTATAATCATATTAACAACGACCTACCTTTGTATTTTATATTTATTAATAATTTTAGGTCGTTGTTTTTATTTTGTCAAATTGTAAGATTTATTTTTGAAAATTCCCTAAATGCTTTTTGAAATTACTACTATAAATAATACTACTGTTAAGATAAGAGCGATAGTTGTTAGAGCAGTGATTAAAGCTATTTTTTTATTCTCTAAATCTTTATTCATAGATATACTCCTTTCCTAGAATAATATCGCCCATATAATTATATTAGATGCTTCAAATTAAAAGTATCATATATTATTCTTATAGTCAAGAAAAAAGATGTTCAAAAGAACAATCTTTTAAACATCTTTATATTTTAATTTTCTCTTTTTCTTCTTACAAAGAATCCAAGTAGTAACATATCAACTAATGCTGTTAAATAAATGATATTAATATTATCTGATGTTTCTGGATTTACTATTTCTATAACTTCATCTTTTGGTGGTTCCTCAACTGTTGTAGTAACTTCGTTAGATGGAACTTCTTCATCATTATCATTACCTAAGACTAAAGCCGTATTATTAATAGCAGTACCACTAGTTACATCATCTTTTACTCTAGTAACTAAAGTAAATATTTTCTTTTCATTTGGATTTAGTGCATCAATTTTATATATTACAGTATGAGTAGATGGATCATAGACACCACCTTCACTAGAGATAAACTCTAAGTTAGTATCTAAGTTATCTACAAGTACTATATCATTAGCTTCTACATCACCATCATTAGAAACAGTAATTGTATAAGTTAATGTATTACCAGGATTTACAGTAGTTTTATCTACAGTCTTTGTAACAGTAAGAATTCTATGATTATTAACAATTGTAAAGGTATCAGAACTATAAGTAGTTTCATAACCATCTATTTTACTTATTTCTTCTAAGGTGTAATTAATTAAGTTTCCATTTAAGTATTTATTTAGGTTATCAATAGTTTCTTTAAAGCCATTAGCAGTATTTAATCTAATAGTTTGATAATACTCTCCATTTGCTAATAAATTAACAAGAATTTCATCACTTCTTAAGCCATCTTTATTATTCATATCGTTCCAGATTTTTTCAGCAGTGACGCTAGTCTTTTCTACTTCATGAGTATTAGTAACTACAAAGTCATTACCATTATATTTATAAGTTACGGTATAACCATTAGCAACATTTTCTTCTTTTACTGTATAAGTTATTCTTTCACCATTTTCATATACTGGTAAATTATCAATAGTTTCTGTCCATTTATTAGCTTCACTTAAAGTTATATCATAATCTAGAGGTTTACCATCAGCTAGTAAATAGATCTTAACAGAACCAGGTCTCATACCATCTTGGTTATTAGAATCATCCCACTCTTTAGTTATATTAATACTTCTTACTTCTGGAGTATGAGTATTAGTAACTGTTAAAGTGTCTTGATCATAATCTGCAGTATAACCTGCAACTGTCTCTTCTTCTATTGTATAGTTAATTAACTCACCATTAGCATATTTTTGTAAGTCAGGTACTGTTAAAGTATAATTGCTATCTTTAGTTAAAGTATAAGTATCTACAATATCACCATTAGCATAAAGTGTTACATTAACTGAATCTGGTCTAATACCATCTTGGTTATTATTATCTTTCCAAACTTTAGTAATAGTTTTTTTTGTTTTTGTAACTTCCCTTGTATTAGTGATAGTTAAATTACCTTGATCATCTTGATCATAACTAACGGTATAGTCCTCTGGAACTTCTTTTTCTCTAACAGTATATTTAATTTCTTTACCATCTGCATTAAGACTTAAGTTTGTAAATGTATGAGTCCAGTTATTAGATTCACTTAATATAGCATCATCTACTACTTTATTATTATTATCAAGTAATTCTACAGTAATACTATTAGGTCTAAATCCTTCTATATTGTTTTCATCTTTCCATATTTTAGTAACTGTTTTCTTAGTTGTATAAGTATTATGAGTATTAGTAATTGTATAAGTGTCATCACTATAACTTACTTCATAACCATCAGGTACATTTTCTTCTCTTGCAATATATACTATTTCTTTACCATTTTCATATTTAGGTAGATTAGTAAAATCATAAGTCCAGTCATTAGATGCATTTAATTCTATTGGTTTTACTAATTTATCACCATTATATAAACCTATAGTAACTGATTCTGGTCTAATACCATCTTGGTTATTATTATCATTCCACTTCTTAGTAACTGTTTTAGAAGTTACTTCTGGTGTATATGAATTTGTTAGAGTTATAGTATCTCCAACCATTTCATTACTAGTTAAAGTATAACCATCAACTGTACTTTCACTTACTGTATAAGTTATTTCTTTACCATTTTCATATTTTGGTAAATCTTCAAATGTATATGACCAACTATCTGCAGTTAACTCTTTAGTTGTTTTCTCTACTCCATTAGCATATAAAGTTATTAAAATTGATTCTGGTCTTTTGCCATCTTGATTATTAGCATCATCCCAAACTTTATCTACTGTAATACTTCTTACTTCTGGAGTGTGAGTATTAGTAATAGTTAAGCCATCTTTACTATATGTAGTTGTATAACCATCTACTTTAGTTTCTTCTTTAACTGTATATACTATTTCTTTACCATCTTCATTTTTCTCAAGATCAGTAAAGTTACGACGCCAGTTATTAGATTCACTTAAAGTAGCGGTATATTTAGTTGCAACTCCATTAGCATAAAGTCTAACAACTATAGAATCAGGTCTAATACCATCTTGATCATTTTCATCATCCCATATCTTAATAGCAGTCTTTGTAACTCTATCAGTTGTATGCGTATTAGAAATAGTTGTTGAACCATCATCATTTATAGTAACATCTTTACTATAACCTTCTGGTACATCTACTTCATCAATAGTATAGTTGATTTCTTTACCATTACTATATTTATCTAAGTTAGTAAAAGTATGTGTCCAATTATTAGATTCATTTAAGACAAAAGTCTCATCAGTTCTTACTCCATCTTTAGATAAAACAACAGTGATACTATCTGGTCTTAAACCATCTTGATCATTATTATCTTTCCATACTTTAGTAACACTACGAGTTGTCTTTTCTACCTCGTGCGTATTAGTAATAGTAAGTCCATCATCACTATAAGTAGTTGTATAACCATCTACTTTAGTTGTTTCTTTAACTGTATAGTTAATTTCTTTATTGTCAGTATATTTAGGTAAATTAGTAAATTCATAAGTCCAATTATTTTCTTCACTTAAGTTTACTTTATTACCTGTTTCTTTTCCATTTGCAAGTAACTCTACTTCAATAGAATCTGGTCTAATACCATCTTGATTATTAGCATCATCCCAAATTTTAGTAACAGTCTTAGATGTTACTTCATCTGGATCATCTAAAACTACTTTACCATTATTACCAAGAACAGTTGTAACAACTCCTGTTTCTTTATTAAATGTTGTATCATAATAATTAGGATTTGTATTAGTTACATTTTCATCTTTAGGTAAATTTCTATTTTGATATTTAGGTGTACTACTTGCAATTGTTCCATCTTCATTATATGAAATATTTTCATAATAATATGGATTATCCTTTACAGGAGAGAATGTTGCTGTTGTCTTTGATGTAGTAAAGTTATTAGTATAGAATACATCTCCTGTCTTAGAATTTTCAATTGCTTCATCACTTAGTCCTACTCTTGTTGTTAATCTAATAGGACTAACATTATTATCTTTATCTCTTGTAATAAATGGGAATAAATTCTTTGGTATTGCAAAAGATATAGTTTGTGTTCCATCATCATTATGATAAACTCTAACTTGTAAGTTAGATAGATTAACAGTCTTTCCATCACTGTTAGTAACACTATGATTATAGATATATGCTGTATATCTAGCCTCTTCATAAGTATCTGTGTAACCATAAGGAACTCCATTATAAGTTACGATAGGAGCATTTTTTACTTCCATTCCTGTACCTAATGTATCAGAGAATATTAAGGCTCTTGGATCATCAGTATCTCCAAATGGACTAGATGTATCTTTAATTATCTCTGATGCTATACCTTCTAAAATAGAATTTAATTCTTCACTAGATATAGAACCAGAATGACCTCTATCTACGTAATTATAATCACCATTATGATTATTAAGATAATATCTTAAGCTTCTTTCATTATCATAATAGTAGCTTAAGTTATTAACGTTTTCTGTAGTAGGATTTAAAACTGCTTTACCAAAATTAGAATTAACATCAAGACCAATTGTATAATACATACAATCTTCCCCATATTTTGTTTCTACCTTATCTTTATAACTCTTACCAGTTAAGATTGTATTATAACCAATTTGTCCAGTGCTGCTACTACCAGAACCAAGATTAGAGTTTCCTACATTGCTATAGTTAGTAGTACCATAAGTAGGTTCTCCATCTGATAATAAGATAATTACAGGGACTCTATCTTCAGTATCATTATTATTTATTAATTGGTTAGCACCTCTTGCCATACCACTTTGAGTATAAGTACCACCAACGATGTATTCACTTCCACTTACTCTAGAACCATCGCTATTTCTAACGTTATTGGAAACTGAAATAGATGGTGAATGTCTTCTATCACCTTCATCATAAGTCAAATAATCATTTTTGTTATATTGATTAGTTGTACTGTAAGAGTCAAGAGAAAGCAATGTATCGCTAGAACTACTAAAAGTTACAACCCCAACTCTATTCTCACCATTTGCACGCATAATAGTACCAATTGCCGTGTTAACAGCATTAACCATACTTATATAGCGATCATTATTTTCCATACTACCAGAAACATCTAGAACAAAGACAACATCAAGTTTTTTATTAGTTGCAACTGTTTTTTTAGTTTCAAAGCCTTGTCCTAAAGCTGATAGTGTAATATCAAACAAATCTTCTTCAACATGATCAACACTTTTATCAGTCATAATCATACCATCATCAGATTTAGAATTATCATATAAATCTTCAATGTTAGATGTATTAGCATCTGCAACAGAGATTGTATCATAGTTAACATCATCTGCTAAAGCATAAACCATGTAAGAAAAATTTGCATGACTAAAGAAAGTCATAATAGCTAGAAAAGCATAACTAATTTTTTGTGCTATTACTCTGCATCTTTTTCTTTTCATCTCACTTCTTCCTTTCTAAAAGATTGCTTCTTATTCTAATTATTTGATTACTTAAAGTCAACACTTTTTTTATTTTCGAGTAACTTTTATCTTAAAAATTGAAAATTTACTCCAAATTTATTGCAAATTTCTAAAATTGCATTATAATAAATAGTTCATAGGTGATTTTATGAGAAAGAAAAAAGGGAAAAGAGTTATTCTAGGATTTATTATTGTAATAATTATAGTTTTAAATTTATATGCAGTTTATTTTATGTTAGAACGAAATAATGATAAAAAAGAAACACTAGACATGTTAGAGGTAATAGATAATAATATTGATATTAAAGAAGATGAAATTAACTCTGATATTAATGATAATAAAAACATAGAAACAATGGATTTAGACTTAAATAATTTAAAGAATATTAACTCCGACACTGTCGCTTATTTAAAAGTAGAATCTACTAATATAAATTACCCTGTTGTTAAGTCTAATGATAATGAGTATTACTTAAATCATTCTTTTAACAAAAATAAAAACCAAGAAGGTTGGATTTTCTTGGATTATAGGAATAATATTAACAATTTAGATAATAATACTATTATTTATGGTCATAACAGATTAACAGGTACAATGTTTGGGACTTTAAAGAACCTTTTAAATAAGTCTTATCAAGAAAGTACTAATCATTATATTTATTTTACTACAGAAAATAACAATTATGTTTTTGAAGTATTTAGTACTTACATAACTAGTAATGAAAGTTATTATTTAAAAACAACTTTTAAAGATGATAATGAATATTTAAAGTTTTTAAACACTTTAAAGACTAGAAGCACTTATAATTTTAATATAGAGTTAAACTCTGATGATAAGATAATTACTCTATCTACTTGTAGTGGTTCTAATGATAGAATGGTAGTTCACGGTAAATTAATTTATAGCAATTAAAACAAGGTAATCTCTCATATATTATCTTGTTTTATTTAATTATATTTTGACATATTACTTTTTATGGTTATGAGAATAATTTATCTATTTTAATATTATTTATTTAATTTCACAGGGTACTGTAACTACTAATGAATATCTTGGACTAGCATCTAACATAAATACTACTCAAATTTCACAGGGTACTGTAACAATTGTTTTTTAGGATTAGTTATAGTTGTTCATAAATACTACTCAAATTTCACAGGGTACTGTAACACTTCTGATGAAGATAATGTTCTTCCAAATCATAAATACTACTCAAATTTCACAGGGTACTGTAACAACGGTACGCAACCAACAGTAAACGGTCAGCATAAATACTACTCAAATTTCACAGGGTACTGTAACTAGTTATCACTTATAAATTCATTATCAACACATAAATACTACTCAAATTTCACAGGGTACTGTAACTT
>CASEWH010000029.1 GCA_949291575.1 uncultured bacterium | reverse complement strand
GAATTAACTATGAGAAGGTTTTAAATGCTTTATTAAAAGAAGATTATAAAATTATAGATTTATTAGTACCTATTAGATTAGAATATCCTAAAGATGAGTTTATTAGAATTAAGGAACATATGGATATTTTAAAAAGTATAGGTATCTCTTTAGAAGAGTTTGGAGATAATACTTTTATTGTTAGAAGTCATCCTACTTGGTTTTTCGAAGGCTATGAGAGGGAAGCGATAGAAAAGATAATTGCTATCACCCTAGAAAAAGGAGAATTTGATAAAGAAAAATTCATCTATAAAACCGCTTCAACTATGGCTTGTAAAATGAGCATAAAAGCGAATGATTATCTAGATTTAAGCTCAGCTAAAATACTTTTAGATAATTTAAGACGTTGTGATAATCCATTCACTTGTCCTCATGGTAGACCAACAATTATTACATACAGTAATTATGATTTGGAAAGGCTCTTTAAAAGAGCGATGAATTAAAAATTAGAAGTTTAAAAATATGTCATAACTCCAAAAAAATCATTTATTTTATTACTTTTTTGGAGTTATATTATAAAATTTACTAAAAAATAACAATCCTTAACTTTTAATACCATATTTTGTCTTAATAAATAATATAGAAAGATAGTGATATTATGATAATTGCAATATTAGGACCAACTGCTGTTGGTAAAACTGCTTTAAGTATAGCTTTAGCTAAAAAATATAATGCAGATATTATTAATTTTGATGCTATGCAAGTGTATGAAAAACTAGATATAGGTACTGCTAAAGTAACACATGAAGAAATGGAAGGAGTTCCTCATCATTTATTAAGTTTTGTTTCTCTTGATAAAAACTATTCTGTTTATGATTATCAAAAAGATGCTAGAAGTCTAATAGATAAACTCGTAAAAGAAAATAGAAATATTATCTTAGTAGGAGGGACAGGTCTTTATCTAAAAGCAATGCTATTTGATTATAACTTTACAGAAGGAACAACTTATAAAGAATATAATGATTTAACTAATGAAGAAATACTTGCTAAAATAAAATCTTATAATGTAGAAGAATTACCACATGTAAATAATAGAAAAAGATTAGTACGTCTTTTAAATAAACTTGAAAATAATGAGACTATTACTAATAATGGTAATAATCTTTTATATAAAAATACTATCTTTATAGGACTTACTACTAATAGAGATGTTTTATATGACAAGATTAATAAAAGAGTAGATGTAATGTTTGATAATGGACTTCTAGAAGAAGTAGAATCATTAAAAGACTATTTTAAAACTTCTAAAGCTTTGAATACTGCTATAGGTTATAAAGAGTTTATTCCATACTTTAATAAAGAGAAGACTCTAGAAGAGATTAAAGATGATATAAAGAAAAACTCAAGACATTATGCTAAAAGACAATACACTTTCTTTAATCATCAGTTTAATCTAACTTGGTTTAATACTAATTATAATGACTTTAATAAGACAATAAATGAAGTTATTAATTATATAAATGAAACTAATAATTAACATATGCAACCATCACTTGGTTGCTTTTCCTTGCTAAATTACATAAAATATGATAATATAACACCAAGTTGAAGGGGTATGTAGTATGAGCAGTAAAAAAGAAATATTTGCAAAAGGTTATAGTTTTAAGAAATTATTCTTTATATTTGTAATAGGTTCTATTATTGGTGTTTTTTATGAACAAATCCTTAATTTAGTTAAAATCTATTTTGCAACAGGGGATATTGTCTGGGAACTAAGAAGGGGAGTTTTATATGGACCTTTTAATCCTTTGTATGGACTAGGAGCGGTACTTGTTGTCTCTTTATTAGCAAGACCAAATTACTCTAATATAAAAACATTTATATATGGAGGACTTTTAGGAGGCTTTATAGAATATTCTATTAGTCTTTTACAAGAAATATTTACTCATACCACTTCTTGGGATTACTCCCATCACTTTTTAAATATTGGAGGAAGGACTACTATTCCTTTCATGATAGCATGGGGAGCCTTTACTCTAATCTTTGTAAAACTAATCTATCCTTTTCTTTCTAAATGGATAGAAAAAATACCTGTAAATATTGGTAATATAATTTTCTATATTCTTTTAATCTTTTTAATAATTGATATGTTTGTATCTTGGACTGCTCTATTTAGAAGTGCTTTAAGAAGAAATAATATTGAACCTATTACACCAGTAGGAAGATTATACGATAAAGTCTATCCGGATAGTGTTTTATCAAAGAGTTTTCCTAATATGGAATTTAAAGTTAGAAAGGATAAGTAGTATGATAACATTAATATGCTTAGTTTTAATATTTATAGCAAGTTACTTATTAATAAAAGAATATATTGTTGCCTTAAAAGGTTCTAAAATAACTTTAAAAAGAAATTATGATAATCCAACCTTTGCTGTTTTAATCCCTGCAAGAGATGAATCTAAAGTAATCTCTAATCTCTTAGATAGTATAAAAAAACAAACCTTTAAGATAGACTCTAAAGATATTTATATTATTGTAGAGAGTAAGAAAGATAAAACAGTAGATATCGCTAAAGAAAGAAATATTAATATTATTTATCGTAAAAATCTAACTAATAGAAGAAGAAAAGGTTATGCCTTAGATGATGCCATTAAAGAGATATTAAAAAAGAAAAAACACTATGATGCTTACTTTATCTTCGATGCTGATAATGTCTTAGATAGAAATTATTTTAAAGAAATGGTTAAAAGTTATAAAAAAGGGTATGATATAGGTATAGGCTATCGTAATACTAAAAATGGTAACTCTAGTATTTTTTCAGCATGTTCTTCCTTAACTTTTTCTATGATTAATACTTTTTCTAATAATTATAAAATGAAACATAATCTAACTCTAACTGTTAGTGGAACTGGTTTTTACATCAAAGGAAAGATTATAGAAGACCTTGGAGGCTATCCATTCAATAGTTTAACAGAAGACTATGAATTTACTTTATATGCAACTTTAAATGACTTAACATCAACATATAATATGAAAGCTAAGTACTTCGATGAACAACCAACTGACTATGCTACTACTATTAAACAAAGAACAAGATGGGTTAAAGGTTATTTTGATTCAAGAAGAAAGTATTATCCATTACTTAAAGAAAAAGCAAGTAGAAAAGATAATAATTATCCGTCAGTCTATATTTCCTTAGTAGGAGTAAAACCTTATGTTCTATTAGTTATTAGTATTATTTTATACCTTGCAAACTTAACTTATAGAATAATATCTAACTCTATTGTTAAAGTAGAAGTTTATAACTTACTATTACAATTTCTAATAATAGTACTTGCTATTTATATAGTATTATTAATCTTTACAGGAATACTTTTAATAAAAGAAAAAGATAATCTAAGATTAAATAGAAAGATGAAGATAAAATCTCTCTTCTTTAACCCTTTATTTTTAGCAAGTTATGTAAAGTGTTTGTATTTAGCTTTGAAAAATAAAGATTTAGCCTGGGAAAAAATAGAACATACTGTTAATATAGAAAAGGAGGTTAAAAAATGATAACACTAGTTAAAGATATAAATGAAGCGGATGGTATTACTCATAATGGAACAATGCATGCAGATGAAGTATTTGCAACTGCCTTTCTTTCTCTTTACTTTGATAATTTTAAAGTAGCAAGAGTAAGTGAAGTTCCTAAAGATATATCAACTAATACTATTATCTATGATATTGGAAAAGGTAAATTTGATCATCATCAAAGTGATGCTAGAATAAGAGATAATGGTATTAAATATTCATCATTTGGACTTCTTTTTGAAGAGTATGGTTTAAGTTACTTAAAAAAGCTAAAACTAAAAAATACTAAAGCTATCTATAATTATTTAGTTAAAGACTTTATAGAAGCGATAGATGCCATTGATAATGGCATTTTTCCTGAAATAAAATCAATATATAAAATAAAGACAGTAAGCGATGTTATAAAAATATTTAATCCAAGTTATGGAAGTAATGATAATGAAGATGAACAATTTATAAAAGCAGTATCTTTAGCAGAGTCTATCCTAACTGAGGAGTTAAAGAATGTAATAGGTAAAGTAGAAGCAGGGACTAAAGTAAAAAAACTTCTAAATAAAACAAAAGGACCTATTCTTATATTAGATGAATACTTACCTTATGAAGAGACAGTTTTAACATCTCTTTCTGGTAAAAAAATATTATTTGCTATCTATCCTTCTAATAGAGGAGGATATGGTATTAAAACTATTCCTATTAGTACAACAGATAAAACTAGTAGAGTCTATTTTCCTAAACCTTGGGGAGGACTTACTAATGATGCTTTAGAAAAAGTAACTGGCATAAAGGGTTCATTATTCTGTCATACTAATAGATTTTTAATGACTGCTAGTGACTTAGATACTGCTATTAAACTAGCAGAAATTGCTATAAATACTAACGAACAACAATAATAGTAGTAATTAATAGAAGTTTAGGGTACAATAATAAATGGAGGAATAAATATGGAAAACGATGGACAAAACTTAAAAAAAGTAATGACAATTATAACTGTTATCATAACCATACTTTTAGTAGCATTCATAATCTATGCTATTAAGATGAATCTTTTAACAAGCCCAGAACTTTTAGTTGAAAGAATAAAATCATATGGTATTATTGGACCTATTATTTTTCTACTTATTCAAATAGTCCAAGTAGTCTTTCCTGTTATTCCAGGAGGAGCATCCTGTCTTGCAGGAACCCTTGCCTTTGGACCAATAGAAGGTTTTATCTATAATTATTTAGGACTAACTTTAGGAAGTATAGTTGCCTATATGTTAAGTAGAAACTTTGGACTTCCTCTAATAAAAAAATTATTTAAAGAAGAAACAATCAATAAGTATTTAAAATATATTAGAACTAAAAAGTTTGAAAAAATATTCTTTTGGGGGATATTATTACCAGGTGCCCCAGATGATTTATTATGCTATATCTCAGGAATTAGTAATTTGACCTTTAGAAAATTTCTTATTATAATATTATTAGGTAAACCACTTACATTAATATTCTACAGTTTATTTGTAAATTTGTTTTAAGGAGTAGTTATGGGACACGTTAGTTATCTTTCTTTTTATGAAAGCCCTATTGGGATAATTAGAATTAATACTAGTTTTTACGATATCTTATCTATAACTTTTGTTGAAGAACAAACAGAAGAAGAAAGAGAAAATCGTTTAAGTGTTAGAGTAAAAGAAGAATTAGATTTATACTTTAAAGGAGAGTTAAAATCATTTTCATTTTATAATTATTTAATATCAGGACTTGAAAAAAGAGTCTTAGAAGTAGTAAGTCATATTCCTTATGGAGAAACACTAACTTATAAAGATGTCGCTAGATTTTTAGGTAATGAAGAAATGACTAGTCCTGTAATAACCGTTTTAAATGAAAATCCTTGCCCCATCCTATTACCATGTCATAGAGTAGTAGCAGATGATACTGATATAGGTAGTTATGTCGATGAAATAGAAAAAAAAGAATATTTATTAAATTTAGAAAAAGAGAACATGTAAACTAAGAAAAAAGTTCTCTTTTTTAAGTTGAAGTGTGATTAAGACTATGATATTATTATAATAGGTGATGATAAGTGACACAAACGGTTTATAGTGAAGAAAATATGAGAGTATTACTTTTTTATATAATAATACCTCTACTAGTAATTTTAGTTTTATTTTTTATAGGTACTAAAATATATGAACATCGTAATAAAGATAAAGATTTAAATCAAACTAACTATGTTATTAATTATTGGAGTAATGTTATGGGAATAATATTTACTGCCATACTTCTTTCTGTTTCAATAGGTTTTTCTTTAGCCTTTACAGAAAATGTACGAGCTTTAAATGCAATTGAAGAGAATATATTCTTTTATTATTTCTTTATGGTATTTCCAGTATTTCCATTATTTTTCTTAATATTCTATATTACTAAATTTATTACTAATATTAGAAGAAAAGAGAAATTAGAAAAGTTAGAAATAGAGAATAAAGAAAGTGAGGATGAATAATGAAAGAGAAAAAAGAAAGTTCTATCATAAATATTTTTGTTTATCTGTTAATAGTAATTTTAATAATCTTAATCATTCTTCCTCCATTAACAAGAGTTTTCTTTAAAGAAAGTACTACTGATACCAATATAAATTCTTCTAATAATAATGATACTGTAAGTAGTGCGACAGCCCTAACATGTAGAAGAGAAGTAACAGTTGGAACAATGATTTATAATGTTACTATTACTAGTAATTATGGTAATAATACTCTAAATAAAGTTACTTTTACATATGAAGCACCAGAAGTAGTAGATAATACTGTTACTGATAATCCTGTTTTAACTGAGATGGAGACTATAAGAATTTCAGGACTTGTAGAAGAAACTACTAATGGCTTATCTACTATATTTACATTAACAAGAGAGGTGAAGGAAGCTAATCCTACTAATACTAGTTTAGATACTTTCTTCCAACCACTTGATACTCAAACAACTACTCTTGAGTCTTTGGGATATACTTGTTCAACTCTAACTGCTTAATAACACATATTATTAAAGAGAGAGTAATTAAGGGTGAGAATAATAAATAAAAACTTATTATATAACTTAGTCTACCTAATATGAAAGTACTAGATAAACTATTAATTACTAACATAAAAGGATAGTTATAACTAGTTAAGATATTAGTACTAGTAGAAAAATATAATAATAAGTAATCTATAATTATTATTATAAGACCAAATATTAAAGCAAGATATAAATATTTATCTTGTTTTTTTCTATTATCTATCTCATTATAAGGAATAAATAAAAGTAGTAGTAAAGGGACTATTTCATATATAAAAAATAAAACACTACCCTTTAATATATCAATAATATTATTAGTAAAAGGTACCTTTAAATAAGTTAAATCTAAACTAAAAGTACTTCCTATAATATTAATAGCGAATAAAGGAATAAAGATAAAGATAAGTATTAAAGAAAGACTAGTTATCTCTTTATAATCTTTTAAAGATATAGTTAAACACATTAAAAGTAAAAGAATAAGAATACTATAAAAGTTACCACTACTTAAATAAGTATCTGTAATAAAATTAGTAGTTTCTAATAATAGATATATAAAGATTATAGATAATATTAATGAGATAATTATCTTTAAATATTTATTTTTAGGTTTAACTTTCTTTCTTAATACTAATATTCCTTTAAATATAATTAAAGTTATTATAGAACCTAAGATAATACTAATAATAGTATCACTTTTACTAATTTTAATAACTTTTTCTATAAATAAAGGAAAACTAGATATAGAAAGAAAAAATGTTAAACTAGCAAGTTGTAAAAGTCCTATCTTTTTATTAGTCATAAGTTTTATTCTCCTTTTCCTTTAATTTTAATATCTATCTTAATATTAGTGTTTTTATAAGTATCATAATCAAGTTTTCTAGTTTTTAAATAAATATGATTTATAGTATTAGAGATATTATAGGTATTATTCTTTTCACTATTTAATAACTCTTCTATATCATCTTTTAACATCTTTATAGATTCCTTTTTTAACTCTGTTAAATCATTACTATCAGGAGAATCAATATTACCAGTTATCTTAATATTAATAGTATTATCTTTATATTTAGTATTAGTTTTTAAGTTATATAGACTTACTTCATAACTTTTATCATTAAGTTTTATATTAGTATTAAAAGAATCTATTTTATCATTAAGTAGAAGACTTGCTCTTGCCACATCTTTATCTAAAGTAATATTTTTACTTGGTATAAAGATACCTTTACTTATAAGACTTTCTTTATAACTAATAAGTGGTATAAATCCATCTTTAATATCATCTGAATTACTACTTAATAGTTCTTTAAAGGTAGTATTTATAATAGAACCACTCATTTCTTTTTCTTTTTTTATAAAACTTTTATAATCTCTTCGTTTATGATAATGAGAAAATAGATCACTTACTTTATCTTTTGTTGCAAATACTAAATAGTCAATAGAAGTAAATTCATCTTTAAAGAACTTAATAGTAGTATAATCTAAAGTATTAGTATTAAAAACGACTACTTCCAAGTGTTTATAATAAGTCTTTTTATTATCAATATTTCTAGCTTTTAAGAAAACTTCTCCTAAACTATTACCTGTAATAGTATAAACTTTATTATCATCATTAATAACATTTAGATAAAGAGTATATTTATTGTCAGTAAAGTCTAGTCCTAGAGTATCAACAACAGCTAGATTATTTAACTCATCATATGGTGTATATCCTAAAAATAGTAATAATACTATTAAACATATAATAACCTTTTTCATTGGCTTTTCTCCCTTATTCTATTTTTTGTAAGAAGTGGATTCCTAAATCTTGTTTTTTTATGATTTCCCTTAACAATAGTATCTTTAATTTCTTCTTTAATAAAAGGAGAGAATGGGGCAAGGTATGGAAGACTTTCTGATGATGTTGTAACTAGGGATGCTAGAAGAATAATAAAACCTACAAAGATACCAAATAGGCCAAAGAACATAGCAAGAAATAACATAATAAATCTCCACCATCTTAAGGCATAAATCATTTCAACTGAGGAGAAGGCAAGACCTGATATTGCTGATATAGAAATAACTATTATCATAATAGGAGAGATAATACCTGCAGAAACAGCAGCATCACCTAATATTAAACCACCAAGAATAGAGACAGATGTTCCCATGCTAGCAGGTTTTCTTATATCACTTTCTCTTAGTATTTCAAAGGATATACTCATGAAAATTGCTTCTATTAAAGCCGAGAAGGGAACCGTATCTCGCTGTTCCATAAAGTTTAAGAATAAGGATAAAGGTAATATGTCTTGGTTATGAGTAGTTAGGGCAATGTATAAAGCAGGAATAAAGATTGCAATTAAAAAGGCAAGAAATCTTACTATTCTAATAAAAGAAGTATTAATCGCTTTTTCATAGTAATCATCACTAGTATGTAAGTAATCTACAAAAAAAGTAGGAGTAATTAAAACAAAAGGAGAGTTATCAGAGACAATAGCAATCTTACCTTCAAGTAAGGCTTGAGCGACTTTATCAGGACGTTCTGTTGATGTAATTGTTGGAAAGAAAAAGTTAGTCTTACTATCTAAATAACTCTTTAAATTACCTGTGTCTAAGATACCATCAACATTGATTTTTTTAAGTTTATTCTTTATTTTATCAACATTTTTCTTAATAGCAATATTATTCATATATAAAATACCTATCTTAGTCTTACTAGACTTTCCCACAAACATACCATCTACATATAAATTGCAGTCTCTTATTCTTCTTCTAATAAGTCCTACATTAGTATTAAAATTTTCATTAAAAGCATCTTTACTACCCGTTATACTAGCTTCATTATTAACAATAGGTATACCTCTATCAACAGTAGCCCTTGCTTCAATTGCAATAGCTTTTTCAGATTCATTATCACTAAAAAGAATAAGAGCGAAGCCCATACAGATATAATCAGTCATATCACTTAATTTGTTTAATATTTTCCCATTATTAGTAGGGATAAAGTTAAGAAGTTCACTTCCTATATCATCACTTTGAAACTTGATAGTTAAAAGACGTCTTAAAATAAAATCATTAACATAACTCGAACTACCTAAAACTTCACTCATGACTAAAGTTATTTCTCTATTATCGATAATAAAAGGTCTAATAATTAAATCAGTGGAGCTTCCAAAAGCTTTCTTTATCTCATCTCTAAGCATAACTTCACCTCATTTCACTTTTAGTATTACCAAAATAATAATTTTTATTAAATTATATCAAGAGCATAGAATAGCTTACTAAATATTACTTGTTATCATATTTTCACCAGTTTTTATCATATAACGATAAAAAGTGGCGAAAATCAGGTATTTTTATCACTTTCAGTCTTGTAATAGCAAGAAATAGGATTACAAAATAAAAAAGAGGCATCAACCTCTATTATTTATAAACTCTTACTTTCTGTGCTTCTTTTTCATCTTTATCAAATTCATCATAATATGTTTCTGCTATTTTAATCGCTTGTCTATTACTAAAAATTTGTTTTCTTTTTCCATCACCGTCATAATATTTACTTAATGGTTCCATATAATCTATTGTATAACTAGTTTTTAATGGATCTCTAGTGGTAGTTATTTCTCTTTTAGTATCATTTAAATCAATGTATTTTTCTCCTTCTTTTTTTAAAATTGTTGAGTATCCATATCCTGCTCTACTCAATTTTAAAAGACCACCAACATTATCAGTTACTATATCATTATCAGGATATAAAACAGAGATACTTGCTAAAAATAAATCATCAATATTATTTCTTTCAAACATATTTTTCTCTCCTCTTTGTGTAATTATGATATAGCACATTTTCTTGGGTGTCAAGCGATATTAAAAAGCTTTTCCATTTATAGATTTTGTAGTAATCTATTAGTAGGTGAAGTTTATGTTAGTTAAAATAATAGATTATGACCACATGGGAAGAGGAATTGCCAAAGTTGATAATAAAGTAGTATTTATACCTAAAGTAAAACTAGGGGAAGATGTTTCTATTAAATTAGTAAAAAATAAGAAAAATTATTCTATAGGCAAAAGATATGATTTTCTTAAAGTAAAATATTGTCCTTATTATCAAGCTTGCGGAGGTTGTCAGATAGGTCATTTAACTTATGATGAACAGTTAGAGTATAAAAAGAATACTGTTAAGAATATTTTTTCTAAATATACAAATTATAATTTAGACTCTTTAGAGATAATTCCTACTAAATGTTATAACTATCGTAATAAAGTAACTTTTCATATTAAGGAAGATAAGTTAGGTTATTATAAAGAAGAGACTAATAATTTAATACCTATAGATAAATGTAATTTATTAGATAGTAATATTATAACTCTAACTGCTTCTTTAAATTCTTTTATTAAAGTACATAAGAAACTAACTAAAGCCATTATTAAGTCTTTAGATGGTAAACTTATGTTAATATTAGAAGGTAAGGAATCTAAAGAATCTATTAAAGAGTTTTTCTCATCAACTGTTAGTTCCCTATACTATAACAATGAACTAATAAGTGGTGTACCTTCTTTAATGATAGATGTTTTATCTAAAAAGTTTATGGTAAGAAAAGACTCTTTCTTTCAAATAAATAAAGAGGGAATTAGTTTAATTTATAAAGAAGTTATTAATTTAGTTAAAGAACTAAATTGTAATATTATCTATGACTTATATTGTGGTACTGGTACTATTAGTCTTTTAGTAAGTGATTACGCTAAGAAAGTAATTGGTATTGAAGTAGTAGAAGATGCAGTGAGGGATGCTAAAAGTAATGCTAAGTTAAATAATATTACAAATACAGAGTTTTATTTAGGCGATGTTAGTAAAGTCATTAAAAGATTAGATTATACTCCTGATACTATTATTTTAGATCCTCCAAGAAGTGGTATTTCTAAAGACTTAATAGAAATTCTCTTATCTTTAAAAGTAAAGAATATTATATACGTTTCATGTAATCCTCTAACCCTTGCTCGTGATATTAATCTCTTAGATAGTAATTACTTTCTTAAATCTATTAAACTAGTAGATGAATTTCCTAATACTTATCATTTAGAATCCATAACATTATTAAATTCTCGAAAGAAAAATTAATAAACAGTATATTATATAAGTGAAAGGTTTCTAGTATAAACCTTAAAATCGCAGGGGGAAAATATATGAATGCTGTTATATTAAAAAATAATATTAATATAGAAAATTTAATCTATGAAGTTCGTGGAGTTCAAGTGATGTTAGATAGGGAGATATCTGCAACCAAATGCTATAAAAATATACTAGACTTAATTACTTTTGAGAGTCTTAATGAAAGCATTTAACACATTAAAGTAATAAAAAGTGGAATTGAAAAACTTGCGAATACTAGTTGACAGGGTCCTAAAAAAATGATATATTACAAGTGATTGGTACTTAGGAAACTTTCGAAGCCCTAAGTCGTTTTATTTTAAGGGAGAAAATATGAAGAAATATAAAAGTAACGAAGATTTAATAAACTATATAATTTCTAAAGGAGTTACTGTTACTAATAAAGATTATGCTTTAGATAAAATTAAAAAATATTCTTATTATTCTATTGTGAATACATATAAAGATGTGTTTAAAAACTTGGATAATAATTATAAGAAAAATGTAACTTTTGAAGAAATATATTCATTATATGAATTTGATAAAAATATTCGTTCTATTTTTTTAACTTACATTTTAGAAGTAGAAACAGTTATAAAATCTTTACTGGCTGAACTTTTATCATCAAAATATAGTATTAATAATTATTTGTTAGCAAGTAATTTTGATACTAATATTAATCCCAAAATAATACAAGACAATATCGATAAAATAAATGAAGAAATAAATAAACAAAATGGCAAACATGAAGCTATTACTCATTATATTAATAAATATGGCTTTGTACCACCTTTTGTTTTAATTAAAATTTTAACATGGGGAGAATTAAGCCGTTTATATAGTATGCTGAAACAAACAGATAGGCAAACTATTAGTAAGGAGTTTAAAGTACCTGATAATTTTTTAAAACAGGTAATGAAAAATATTACCATGATTAGGAATATATGTGCTCATAACGATAGAATGTTTTCCTTTCATAGTAAGTTTTTAATTACTTTTAAAATTATAGATAGTAATTATAATAATAAAGATAATTCAACTAATGTCTATATGATTATGAAATCTATGCAACGTTTATTAGATAAAGATAAAAGTGATGAGTTTGAAAGATTAATAAATTTAGAAATCGAAAAGTTAAAAAAGAATATTAAATCTGTTGATATTAATTTAATTTTATATTTAATGGGATTTTTTAATGAATAGAATTAATTATATTGAATAGAATATTAATGATTAGTACTTAGAAAACTTTCGAAGCTCTAAGTCGTCAGACCTCTATACAAATGTGTAGAGGTTTTTGAATATTGCTTATGTCTTTTTGTTACTGCTACAATATTGGACTATTATATAAATCTCCAAAAGAAGCAGTAGAAGAATTATTAAAGTATAAATATTATAATGAGAAGATTCCTACGTGTTTACTTCCTAATATAGCAAATACTTTAAATTGGTGGAATTCCGCCTAATTAAAATGTAAACACTTGTAAAAGTAATAGTTTAATTAGTATAATTATATTAAGTTTTATGTTAAAGAAGAAGTTCTATGAATACTATTAGAACTAGAGTTATTCCTATTCAAGAAAACTATAAATTAACTAGAAACTGATAAATAAATATGATAAGTTTGTAGGAGTGATTATATATGGATAATTATGAAAAAGAAGTTAATAAAAATGTTAAAAGAAATAAAAAATTTCTTTTAGAGTTTGGAAAGTATTTAGAAGATAAAGGATTAACAGATAAGACAATAGAAAAACACGTAAGTAATATGGAGTTTTTTCTAAATGATTTTTTAAATTATTATGAACCAACAAAAATGGAAGATGGTCCTTTAGAAGTATATACATTTTTAAGTGATTGGTTTATTAGAAAATGTATGTGGTCTAGTAAATCATCTATCAAAGAATATGCTGCTAGTATTAAAAAGTTTTACAAGTGTATGAGTGAGAATAATCATATTAGTAGTGAATTATATGAAGAGTTATGCAAAGATATAAAAAACAATATGGATTATTTTTTAGAA
The DNA here is from genome assembly GCA_949291575.1 of uncultured bacterium. Taxonomy (GTDB): domain Bacteria; phylum Bacillota_I; class Bacilli_A; order RF39; family UBA660; genus Onthousia. Next base: position 12,240 of record CASEWH010000029.1, on the reverse strand, counting down.
GTTATGGATGATTATGATAATGAAGTTTTTAGATATCCGTTTTAGGAGGATGTTATGAAATTTATTATTAAAGAAGGAAGTATTAATGATATTAAAGAGATAATAGATGCTATTAAGTATTTACATGACATAATTGAAAATAAGGAATGGTATGCGATAGGACTTGCTGATTATGATAAGATTTTAGATAAATTAAATGATGATGCCATTATTGTTAAAGCTTTATATAAGGATGATTTAGCAGGTTTTCTACTTGTAGAGCGACATATTAATCCAAAACATGAACTTGCAGAAGAAATACCTAAAGATGAGTTATCTTCATCTATTGAAATGGATAATGCAGGGGTATTACCAAAATATAGAGGAAATCATTTACAAGAAAGTTTAATTTTAAAAGCAGAGTATATAATAAAAGAAAGAGATAGTAGTATAAAATACTCTTATGCAACTGTTCATCCTGATAATTTAGCAAGTCTTAAGAGTTTAGAGAATAGTGGTTATAAAAAATATAGAGAAAAGTTAATGTATGGTGGTAAAATAAGATATATAATGAGAAAGGAGTTAATATGAGTTATATAAAAGATTTAAGAAAGTATGTAGGACATAATCCTATCTTAACAGCAGGAGTAGGTTTGTTTGTTTTTAATGATAAAGATGAAGTGCTTATGCAACTTAGAACTGATTATAATCAGTATGGTTTTCCAGGTGGTGCGATGGAGTTAGGTGAAAGTTTTGAGGAAGTTGCAAAACGTGAATTAAAAGAAGAGACTAACTTAGATATTATAGATTTAGAGATGGTTAAAGTTTTATCAGGAAAAGATATATATAGAGAATATCCTAATGGAGATAAATTATATGATATAACTGCTATCTATGTAGTAAAGAAATATAGTGGAGACTTAAAAGTAAATGATAATGAAAGTAAAAAGTTAGAGTGGTTTAATGTAGATAATTTACCATCTAACATGACAGAACATACTAAAAACTATCTTGAAAAATATGGTGATATATTAGGTATGGCTTTAAAAATATATAAAGGAGAATAAATAATGATAGATTTACATATGCATACAACTTATTCTGATGGAACAGATACAGTTAAAGAACTATTAGAGAAAGCAGAAGATTTAGATTTAGAAGTTATTTCTATAACAGATCATAATACTTGTAAAGCTTATTTTGAAATGGAAAAATTTAATGTAAAAGAAATATATCATGGAGATATTATAGTAGGGTGTGAATTTACTACTAGTTTTGATAATAGATTAATAGAAGTATTAGGTTATGGTTTTGATTATAAAAATATTAATAAATATTTAGAAGAATTTTATAGTGATGAGTTGGTTAATAAAAGGACTAATATTCTTTATAATAGATTACTTGATAAAATAAAAGAACTAGATTTAGAGTTTCATCTTGAGAGAGTAAGAGATAAAAAGTTTAAAAATGAGTTTTTTGAACGTGGTATATATGAAGAATTAGTTAAATACGAAAGTAATAAAGAAAAATTAAAAGAAGATATTTGGTCTTCCTTTAGTAATTTCTATAGAAAAGGATTAACTAATCCTAAAAGTAAATTGTTTATAAATCATGCTGAGTTTAAACCTTCTATCAAAGAAATAGTAAATCTTATTCATGAAAACGGTGGTATAGCTTTCTTAGCTCATCCTTATCAATATAAATTTACTGATACAGAAAGCTTTCTAGATAAACTATATAATGAAGTTGCTTTAGATGGAGTAGAGTCGTATTATACAACCTTTAGTAAAGAACAAACAAGTTATTTATTTGATTTTGCAAAGAAAAGGAACCTTTTGATATCAGGAGGAAGTGATTATCACGGAACAAGAAAAGAAAATCATAATCTAGGAATAGGTCGAGGTAACCTTAAGATAAGTAAAGATATTATAAGCAATTATAAGATAGAAAAATATTATTAATAGAAGTATTATCTAAATATTTTATTAGAAATAGAGACTTTTCGTTAGAAATTTGGTACAATATATATCGAAGGGGCGATGTCTATGGAAGAACATATTATAGATATGAATGAGAAAAATACACTAGCTATGAAACTTCTTCATTACTTTATAACTGAAAAAGGATACACTCCTATAATATTACAAGGTGCAGAAGATGAGATTTGGCTTGAAAATTTAGATGAAGATTATAAAGTAGTTAGATTAGTAATGAGATATATTCACAATGATGAACAATATAAATTTGATGTCTTTAAGACTAATAGAATCTTAAGGAAAATAAAGAAGAAAACTTTATCATTTAAATTAAATACACTTAGTATTTTCTTAGATTTAGGTGGAGCGGTTAATTTAGATGAATTTAAAACTGATAATATAACAGCGGTTGAAGTGCATGAGGATGCTGATGTTAAGAAGAATAAATTATTAAAGTCTATTTTTCCTGATCTTTCTCGTAAATTAAAATTTAGTGAAGAGGGAATAGAACTATTTATTAAAGTTACTGATGATATTAATAAACATAATAAAAAAGATCAAGAGAGAGTTGCCGATGTTTTTGCACCTAAGAAACCAATTGTTACATATGCATTAATAATAATTAACTTGTTAGTATACTTTATTCCTTTACTTTTAGGTAATTCTGATACTGTACCAGCATATTTAGGTAGTTATGGACCATTTGTTAAAATGGGAGAGTATTATAGATTAATAACTGCGGTGTTTCTTCATGCTAATCTTGCTCACCTTCTATTCAATATGTATGCTTTATGGATTATAGGTATGCAATTAGAAAGTTTTATAGGTAAATGGAGATTCTTAGTAGTTTACTTATTTAGTGCAGTTTGTGGGTCATTATTATCAGTAGTAGTAACACCTGATGCTTTAAGTGTAGGAGCAAGTGGTGCAATATTTGGTTTACTTGGAGCATTACTTTACTTTGGATATCATTATCGTATCTATTTAGGTACTGTTATTAAGAGTCAAATAATACCTTTAATTGTCATTAACTTAATACTTGGATTTATGGTTCCAGGAATAGATAATGCCGCTCATATTGGTGGATTAATTGGTGGAGCGTTAATGATGATTGGAGTAGGTGTTAAATATAAGAGTAGTAACTTTGAGAAGATTAATGGTCTGATAGTTAGTTTAATATTCTTAGGATTCTTAGTATATATGGCTTTATTTGCATAAGCCTTTTTCTTTAAAATATTTTACGAACAAAGTTTTAACATGAGAGGAAGTGATAACTTGGTAGTAGGTGTTTTAGTAGAGATAACTAGTAAAAGTGTTGATAGAATCTTTGATTATCTAGTTCCTAAATATTTAGAAGATAAAATAGAAATAGGTAAAAGAGTAAAGGTTCCTTTTGGTAATAGAACTTTAGTAGGTTTTATTTTAGAGAAAGATAAAAACAGTGATGTAGATAAGTTAAAAGAAATAGAAGAAGTCCTTGATGAAGAAGTAATACTTACTAAAGAATTATTAGAATTAGGAGAATATTTACATAAGACAACCTTAGCATCTTTAATTAGTTGTTATCAAGTAATGCTTCCTAAAGGATATAAAGCTAGTATTAAAAGTGATGTTAAGAAGAAATATAGAAAAGTATATTATTTAAATGATTATGATAAGAAATTAACTGATAAACAAAGAGAAGTTGTAGAATTGTTTAAAGGTAAAGAAAAACTAAGTCGTGATGAGTTAAAAGATATCTCTATATCTATTCTAAATACTTTAGTTAAAAATAATATTTTAAGAGTAGAAGAGGAAGAAGTTTATAGACTTGATTATGAAGAAAGTGATAGAAAAATAAAGAAATTAACTCCATTACAAGAAAATGCTGTTAATAATATTTTAACTACTGAAAATACAGTTTCTTTATTATATGGTGTTACTGGTAGTGGTAAGACTGAAGTTTATATGGAATTAATTGATAAGTATTTAGAAAAAGGCTTAAAGAGTATTGTTTTAGTACCTGAGATATCTTTAACACCTCAATTGATTAAAAGATTTGAAGAAAGATTTGGAAGTAATATAGCACTACTACACAGTGCCTTATCAGATGGAGAGAAGTATGATGAGTATAGAAGAATAGTAAAAGAAGAAGCAGATATTGTAATAGGTGCTAGAAGTGCAGTATTCGCACCTCTTAAAAACCTTGGTCTTATTATTATCGATGAGTGTCATAGTGATTCTTATAAACAAGATAATAATCCTAGATATAATGCTAAAGATGTAGCGATAAAAAGAGCGGAAGAGTTAGGAGCAAAAGTAGTACTTGGTAGTGCAACACCTATGTTAGAAGAATATGCTAGAGGATTAAAAAATGTTTTTAATCTCGTGACACTAGAAAGAAGAGTTAATGGTAAAGAGTTGCCTAGAGTAGAACTTATTGATATGAATAAAGAAGTAGGTAGGGCAAAAGGACATTTTTCACTTCCTTTAATAGATGAGATTAATAAGACTATAGAAAGAGGTGAACAAGTAATACTTCTATTAAATAGACGTGGTTATTCATCATTTGTTACTTGTTCTAACTGTGGAGAGAGTGTTAAATGTCCTAACTGTGATATAACTCTTACATATCACAAAAGTAGTAATATCTTAAGATGTCATTATTGTGGTTATGCAACTAAGTATGAAGTTACATGTCCTAAGTGTCACGAGAAGTCTTTAAAAGACTTAGGAGTAGGTACTGAGAAGATAGAAGAAGAATTAAAAGAAATATTACCTAAGGCAAGAGTTCTTAGAATGGATGTAGATACTACTAGTAAGAAAGGTGCTCATAAAAAAATAGTTGATGCTTTTAGTAAGGGAGATGCTGATATATTATTAGGTACACAAATGGTTGCCAAAGGATTAGATTTTCCTAATGTTACTTTAGTTGGTGTAATAAATGCTGATACCTCGCTAATGTTACCTGACTTTAGAAGCAGTGAGAAAACTTTTGATTTACTTAGTCAAGTAGCAGGAAGAGCAGGAAGGAGTGAAAGAGAAGGTAAAGTTATCTTTCAGACCTTTAATCCTGATAATTATGCAATTATAAATGCAAAAGAAAATGATTATAAGTCTTTTTATAAAGAAGAGATGAAAGTAAGAAAATTAATGAAATACCCTCCTTACTATTATCTTGTATCCTTAAACATCTCTAGTAAAGATAGTAAGCTAGCATTAGTTGAAGCGAAGAAGTGTGAAAAAGTTTGTCATAAATATTTAGATCAGACCATTATCTTAGGACCTAGTCCTGCATCTATCTTTAAAAAACAAAATATTTATCACTATCAATTAATATTAAAATATCAGTATCAAGATAATATTCATGAAGTCTTAGAAAAATTAGTAGATTATTATACTACTATAAATAAAGTTAATTTAGATGTTGACTTTAATCCATTACATTTGTAGAATAAGAAAATATGAAAGGAGGAATTATCATGAAAAAATTACCTAAAGAAATAATAAGCATTAAGGGTAGTGTATACTCTTTTGTTGATAAGGAAACTGAAAGATATGCATATATTTTAAATGAAGGAACAGATAAGGAAGTTCGGGTAAATGTTCTTTTGCCTTATTATTCTAGACCCGATATATCTTTTGATATTATTGATGATAGTAGAGACTTTGTAAACGGTTTTAAATTAGTCCAGACTGCTAATATGGAATATGCTTATGTTAAAGAAGAAGGTAATACTTTATTACCGTTTAGATATGATGTTGCTACTGATTTTAATGAATATGGATATGCTATGGTTGGTAAAGATGGAAAGGTTTCTTGGATAGATAAAAATTTTAAGTATCTTAATAGTAAGTATGAAATGGTTAACGAAGATAGTAGCAAGTTTAATGGTTTTTTAAGCGTAAGTGATTTTAGTAAAGGAGAACATCCTTTGTCTAAAGTTTGTTCATGTAGTTATGATTGGAATAAGAAAACAAGTTATTTTGGTGTAGATGGTAAGATAAAAGAGTTTTCTAGGTATGATGGGGAAATAATTAGAGATAGTGACTCTATTAAAAACTTCTCATATTATAGTGAAGATTTTAACGATAAGGGATATGCTACTGCGAATAATGATTGGCTCATATTATTATCTAGTGGCTACTATTTATATACTAAAGATTTAATAAGAATCTGTGAAGAAAAAGGATTTTTAGATACTATAAGTAGCAGAGTAGAAAAGCAAGAAGAAGCTTATAATAAGTTTATAAGAGATATAGAAGAAAAAACTATAAATCTTGCCGATAATTTATCTCAGCATAATAATTTAATTGCAGAATATGGTATAGGTAGTATAGAACTTAAGAAAGTAAAATTAATATCTAGTTATGGAAAAGATGTTTATGAAAGAGCTTTAACTAATGGTTCTTTAGTATGCTTAATTGTTAATGAAGAAATACCTGCAGAAATAGTAGATTTAGAATTATTTCAAAGTTCACTTGCTAAAAGAGGAATACCTTCCTATATAGATAAAGAAGGTAATGTTTTTCATTATAATACTAATAAACATGTTAAAGTTAAAAAATAAAGTACAAGTTAGACACTTGCGCAAACATAACATTTGTGATATTATGAATATGTAAAAGAAATTTACATATACTAAAAAAGAGAACATTTAACGTCGCATGTGTTAAGTGCTTCTCCTGTAAGGGTTTTGCACCTAATTAAACTGCTGTTTAGTTAAGTGCTTTCTTTTTGTTTTTTTGTTTTATATTAACATGATTATTACTACAAAAAGTAATACAATAAGTAAAATTATTATAAATAGTAATGTTGAAACTAAAAAGTCTTTTTTACTCATAGTATCACCTCCAAATATAAATACTCGGAGATAATACCCAACCATTAAATGTTCTCATATATATAGTATCATACTGTAATTTATATAACAATCGAACAAGAGATAATTTTAACTGGTAATTTATGGTAATAAAGGACTTAGATATTCTAACTCCTTTTTTTTGACATATTATTTATTAGGTGATAAAAATGTTGTTTAATTTATTTGATAGCCTAAGAGGTTTCTTTACTTTTACAGCAAGTTATTCTAATCAAGTCTTTAAAGAGCCACTATCAAAAGATGAGGAAGAAGAGTGTATAAAAAAGATGGTGGAGGGGGATAAAGATGCTCGTAATAAACTAATAGAACATAACCTTAGATTAGTCGCTCATATTGTAAAAAAATTTGATTATAAAAACGTTGACCAAGATGACCTTATTAGTGTTGGTACTATTGGTCTTATTAAAGGAGTAGATACCTTTGTTCCAAATAAAGGGAATCGTCTTACTACCTATTGTGCTAAATGTATTCAAAATGAAATACTAATGTACTTTCGTGCTAACAATAAAAATAATAAAAATATCTCTTTAAATGAACCAGTTGGCTTTGATAAAGAAGGCAATGAAATATCAATTCTTGATGTTATAAAAGCCCCACGACCTGATTTTATAGAAGAGATTAATTTAAAAGATAATGTAAAACTACTTAACTCTTACTTAAAAGTCTTAACTAAAAGAGAAAGAGAAATTATAGTTAAAAGATATGGTTTAGAAGGGAATGATTTGTGGACGCAAAAACAAATTGCCGATAAACTAAATATTTCTAGAAGTTATGTATCACGTATTGAAAAACGTGCTTTAACAAAAATACTTAGAGAGTTTATTAAGAATAATAAGTATAATGATGTAGACTTCAGTTAAAAATATTAGTGTATTGTAAAAATTATAGAACTTGCTATACTAATATTAGGAGTTGAGATTATGCTTAAGAAGAAGATAAAAAAAAGAAGGGTTTCTAAAACCGAATATTTTATAAATATTACTGTTACCTTAGTACTTGTCCTTTTTGTTTTTGCACTTTTATTTGTTCCTAGAGTAACATTAAATGCTCCCCTAAAAGAAATAGTTAATATTAATTCTTCTTATGCTGATAAAGGTATAACTATAAGTAATGTTTTTGGAAGTAAAAGAATAGTTAAACCACTTGATAAGATAAATACTAATAAGAATAGAGATTATAATATAAATTATACTTATAAAGATAATATATTTACTTATCATATCTCTAAAGAAATAAGTGTAAAAGATATAGAAAAACCTAAAATTAAACTAAATGGTAATCTAAAAGAATACTATTGTCCTAATGGTGAATATAAAGAGCAAGGCTTTAGTGCTTATGATAATGTAGATAAAGATATAACTGATAAAGTTAAAGTAAAAAAAGAAAAAGATAAAATTATTTATAGAGTTTTTGATAGTAGTGGTAATAAAAGTGAAGTTGTGAGAAAAATAGTTCCTAAAGACGTAGATTCTCCTTCTATAACACTAAATGGAGATAGTAATATCTTTTTAAGTTTAAATGAGTCTTATATAGAAGATAATGTAACTATTAATGATAACTGTGATAGTGATTTAACTTCTAATATTAAAATAACTAATGATATAGATAATACTAAAGTAGGTGATTATAAAGTAACCTATGAAGTTAGTGATAGTAGTAATAATAAAAGTGAAATAGTAAGGAATGTTAAAGTAAGAGAACCATTAAAAACTAATACTATCTATCTTACATTTGATGATGGTCCAAGAGATGGTACTACTGATGTTATTTTAGATATATTAAAAGAAAAAGGAGTTAAAGCGACATTCTTTGTAACGATGAATGGAAATGATTCCTTAATTAAGAGAATTGTAGATGAAGGACATTCTATTGGTATTCATACTGCATCTCATAAATATGATATTATTTATGCATCAAGAGATAACTACTTTAATGATTTAGAACAAGTTCATAAGAGAATTTATGATATAACAGGAGTTGATTCTAAATTAATTAGATTCCCAGGAGGTTCTAGTAATACTATATCTAAAAAATATAGCGAAGGTATTATGAGTACTTTAACTAAAGAAGTCTTAAATAAAGGTTATCAATATTATGATTGGAATGTTGATAGTGGAGATGCTTCTTTTGCAACTAATCCTCATAAACTATATAATAGTGTAGTTAATAGTATATCTCATGATAAATATAATGTTATCTTAATGCATGATACTAAGACTTATACAAGAGATGCCATAAGTAATATAATTGACTATTGTTTAAGTAATGGTTATAGTTTTGATTCCTTAGATATAGATACTATGCCTATAAGACAAAGACTAAATAACTAGAAATATATTAAATTTTGTTATATACTAATATAAAGGAGTAAAACTATGAAATATTTACCAGATATTTATAAGAAAAATATCTTTGCTATTAATTATGATAAATTAAAGAAAAAAGATATTAAATGTTTAATCTTTGACTTAGATAATACTCTCGCTTTAATAGATTCTACTAAAGTAGAGAGTAATGTTAAAGAGTTAATTACTAAATTAAAGAAAGACTTTTTAGTAGTTATAGTTTCTAATAGTTCTAAAAAAAGAGTATCTCTTTTTGGTAATGATTTAGGAGTAGATTTCTATTCCTCTGCACTTAAACCTACTATTAGAACACTTAAGAAAATTAAATCTAAATATAATTTAGAGTCTAATCAAATTGCCATAATAGGAGATCAATTTATTACAGATATGGGATATGGCTATAAAGGTAATATTATTAAAATATTTGTAGACCCTCTGGCAGTTAAAGATTTAAAGATTACTAATATTAATAGATATTTAGAAGAAAAGATTATGAATAAATATAGTAAAAATAATCTTTTCAAGAAAGGAAAGTATTATGAATAGTGAGAAGTATTGTCTTGGATGTGGAGTTAAACTTCAAGATGAGAATATCTTAGGGGAAGGTTATACTACTAGTTTAGATAAAGAATACTGTCAAAGATGTTTTAGAATTAAAAACTATGGAGAGTATCAGATAGTTACTAAAAGTAATGATGAGTATTTAGAAATACTTAAGAGTGTAGGAGAGACTAAAGATTTAGTACTTTATATAGCAGATTTACTTAATATAGAAGAAGATATTAATAAGATTAGAGAGATTATTCCTAATAAAATGATATTAGTCTTAAATAAAAGAGATGTTTTACCTAAATCAGTAAATGATGATAAACTAATAGATTATTTTAAAGATAATAATATCTTTGATAAAGTAATAGTTATAAGTAGTGAGAAAAACTATAATATAGATTATTTATTAAAACAAATAAAACTATATCAGACTACTAATAATGTCTATGTAGTAGGTCATACTAATGCTGGTAAGAGTACTTTAATAAATAAATTATTAAAGAACTATTCTACTAGTGATAGAGAACTTACTATATCACCACTTCCTTCTACTACATTAAATACAGTAGAAATAGAAATAAATGAGTATCTAACTCTTATAGATACACCTGGTCTTGTTGATAGTGGTAGTATAGTTAATTATATTAGTGATGATGAATTTAAGAAGATAAGTCCTAGAAAAGAGATTAAACCTAAGACTTTTCAACTTAGGAAAGGACAAAGTGTAATAGTAGATAACTTCTTTAGAATGGATTATGTAGAAGGAGAAAGAAATAGTTTTACTTTCTATATGTCTAATGATTTAAAGATTAGAAGAATATCTAGTAAGCATGATGATTTAAAAGATTTACAAAAAAGAACTTATGAAATGGGTTATGATGAAGATATATGTATTAATGGACTAGGCTTTGTCAAAGGTGTTAATAAAGGAATAGTTGATATATATTTAGACTCTAAAGTAAGTACTTATAAAAGAAGTAATTTAATATAATTGATATTTTGTAATATTTATAGTAAAATTTAGTTAAGGAGAGAAAAGTTATGAATAGTGAATTTATAAATGAAATTGAAACTAAAATGAAAGGAACTCTTGCTAACTTAGAGAAACGTTTTACTACAGTTAGAGCAGGGCGTGCTAATCCTTCTAGTTTAGATGGCGTTATGGTAGATTATTATGGATCTATGACTCCTTTAAAGAGTCTTGCAACTATATCAGTTCCTGAAGCAACACAGTTATTAATTAAACCTTTTGATAAAGGATGCTTAGGTAATATTGAAAAAGCTATTATCGCCGCTAATTTAGGATTTAATCCATCTAATGATGGAGAGACTATTAGAATAGTTATACCAGCTTTAACAGAAGAGCGAAGACGTGAACTTACTAAACAAGTTAAAGCTATGGCTGAGGAAGCTAAAGTATCTATTAGAAATATAAGACATGAAGCTAATGAAAAGATAGAGAAGATGGAACTACCTGAAGATGAAGAAAAAGGTATGATGAAGGATGTTCAAGACCTTGTTAATGACTATAATAAAGATATAGATAATATCTATAAAGATAAAGAAAAAGAATTAATGACTGTATAATAGTGCTAAGGCACTATTTTAATTTTAGGAGAGATATTTATGATTATAGAATTAGAAGTAGAGAATCTTTTCTCATTTAAAGATAAAGTAGTATTTGATATGAATAGTAATATCGTTAATATAACTGGTCCTAGTAATAGTGGGAAAACTAATCTATTAAAAATACTAAATGCTATTAGTTTATTTCTAAGAAATAATGAAAACTATTTAAATACATACATGTATAACGATAAACCTAGTAGTTTTAAGATAGTTTTTCTTAAAAATAATACTAAATATATCTACGGTTTTACTATTAATAAAAAACAAGTAAGTAAAGAATATTTGTATTATTATGATTTTGAAGAAGAAAATATTATATTTGAAAGAGTAAATAAAAGTTATATTTTTAATGATAAAAGATTAAAAAAACTATCTAAACTTGTTTTAGATAATAGACTCTTTTTAAGTTATGCTAAAGATGATTTAAACGAAGTATACACCTTTTTAACATCAACCATAGGTATTTGTTTAGATGTGAATAGTCTTATTGAACCTTCATTTAATCTATATAGTAGAGATACTAATAATAAGTTAAAACCTTATGTTTTAGACTTCTATAAAAAGATTAATGTTAATATTATAGATTATAATGTTAAAAGTGTTATGCTAGGAAAAGAAGTTGGTTATACTACAAAATTTAAGCATAATTTAAATAATAATAACTATATAATAGATTATGGAGATGAATCTTCTAGTAATAGAATAGTCATTGCCATAATACCTTTTATTTTGAAAGCCTTTGAAGAAGAGAAAGTCCTAATAATAGATAATTTAGATAGCTTTTTAGACAATAGAATAATTAATGAGATTATAAATATGTTTAAAAATAGTAAAGGACAATTAATATTTAGTACACATACAAATAATAGCTTTAATATAAAGACTATATCTTTATTTAAT
>CASEWH010000028.1 GCA_949291575.1 uncultured bacterium | reverse complement strand
CCAGAAATAGAAGGATATATTGAAAGGTAAGGGGAGTTTATGGAAGCGAAAAAAGTTAAAGGAAATTATAATAAAAAGAAAAATGTTAAGAAAGTAAACTTTTTATCTAATAGTAAAAGAGTTAATATAACAAAGTTATTTAAATAAAGAAGTATGGAGGTAATCTAATGATTAAAAGTAGTAATAAGGTAGTTCTTAAAAATGAAGAAGGAGAAATTTTAGAAATACCAGCTGAAAGTTTTGATATAGAAAAATATATAAATAGTACAATAAAAGGTTATAAATATATACTTGAAATAGATGGAAATGAAATAAATTTTAGTGATAGTAAAAAGAGAACTGAATTTTTAAAAACAATTAATAATTGTTTTGTGGGGGATGTGACTGGTTCATTTAATACTTATAGTATTCCTACAATTACATTGGAATTAGAAACAGAAACACTTGCTAATTTTCATGAAGGATTAGTTGCGATAAAAAAGAATAATAAGTTTGGTTTTGTTAATAGAAATGGTAATTTAATTATTCCATTTATTTATGATATCGCTTATGATTTTCATGAAGGACTAGCAAGAGTAGAAAAAAATGGTAAATGGGGATTTATTGATAAAACAGGAAAAGTAATTGTACCATTTGAATATGATGAAGCTTATGATTTTCAAGGTGGTTTAGCAAAAGTTTCAAAGAATGATAAAGGGGGATATGTTAATTCTTTAGGAGAAATTGTTGTACCTTGTAAATATGATAATGTTAGTGATTTTCATGAAGGAATTGGACAAGTTGAAAGGAATAATAAATGCGGATTTGTTAATAAATATGGCACAGAAATTGTTCCGTGTGAATATGATATGTGTTGTAACTTTAATGAAGGTCTATCTACTGTTAAAAAGAATGGTAGATGGGGAGCTATTGATGAAACAGGAAAAGAAGTCATTCAATGTCAATATGATGATCTTTTAAGCTTCCATGATGGATTAGCAAAAGCAGAAGAAAATGGTAAATGGGGAATAATTAATAAAAAAGGAGAAATAGTTATTCCTATAATTTATGATTACATTAGTGATTTTAATGAAGAATTAGCCCGAGTTAAATTAGATGATAAGTGGGGAGTAATTAATAAAAATGGGGAAGTAGTCATCCCTATTGGTTTAGGTCCTATCGATTTATTCCACGAAGGATTAGCTCGAGTTTATGATAAAACGAAAGAAAGCACAGGTTTTATTGATACTGATGGCAATTTGGTTATTCCATATATCTATGATAGAACAAGTGGTTTTAAAGAAGGATTAGCAAGAGTAGAAAAAAATGGTAAATGGGGATTTATAAATAAAAGTGGAGAAGTAGTCATTCTATTTGAATATGATAATGCTTATGATTTTCAAGATAGTTTAGCAATTGTTGCAAAGAATGGTAAATTGGGACTAGTAAATAAATTTGGAGAAGTAATCGCTCCATGTAAATATAATGCCTTATGTAATTTTAATGGAGACCTAGCTCAAGTTAAATTAAATGATAAATGGGGCTTTATTAATAAAAGTGGAGAAGTAGTCATTCCATTTGAATATGATAATGCTTATGATTTTCAAGAAGGTTTTTCTCAAGTTTTAAAAGATAAAAAAATATATTATATCGATAAGAATAATCAAAAATTAGATTTAAAAATAATTATAAATGAAGCAAGTGACATCTTTAATATTCCAAATAATAGCACTATAATAGATACTAAAACATGTTATGCTTTAGACTTCCAAGAAGATAAAGTTCTATTTAATTCTTGTGAAGAAAGAGAAGAGTTTATTAACTTACTTGATGAAACCATTAATATAGATCCTGATTATAGTGATGAGAACGCAAAAGAATATCAAAAAGCAATGAAGTAATATGGTGATTTATGTATACTAAGAAATTAATATATGACTATATTATAGGTAATGATATAGATAATCTAGAAGAATTAGAAAGTGATAATGACTTTCTTTTTGATGCTTTAAAACTATCTCGTGATATATCATATTATAGTTATTTAGATGCATCTTATAGAAGAAGTTATGATGTTATTAAATATATGTTACTTAACTTTAAAGATAACTTAGAAGTTTATCAGGAAGATGCTGATTACTTATTAGATAGTTTAGATGTAGAGAGTTTAGAATATAAAGAGATTATTGTTTTAATTGCTGTTATAGATAAAGATATTTTTAACGATTATAAAATATCAAGAGCAGGATTTTATGTTACAGATAAAGTAGAAGTAGGTGCTGTTCAAAATAGTGATAGGGAACTTGAAGAATTAATAGGTCTTGGTTTTGAAGTAGTGTTATCTAAGTATGAAGATAAACCTTTAATACTTGATTACTATGCTTTATGCTTTTTATATGAGATTTTTTATCAAGATAAGAATTTTGAAGAAATAGTTCATAAAAATATTAAAGATAAAGAGAAATTAATTAAAATAGGTAATACTAAGTATTTGTTAGACTATGTTGGTAATTTAGATTATTATTTAAAAGAATATTTAGAGGCTCATTTATATCTTTTAGATAATTTATCTAAAGACTTAGATTTAGTTAAAAATAATTGGGATAATTATATTAATAGAGTTAATCAGCAACGAGTAGCGATAGTTTATCAAGTAGTAGAACAATTTATGGAAGACTATCGAGGAAAATTTTATTTTGATATATATGCTGTTTTAGATAAAATAATTCGTAAGTATCATTTAGAAAATGTATTTGAACTTGAAGAAGAATTAGAAGAATTTGATTTAAAAGATAATGAATACTTAAAAGAGAAATTTACTTCTGATATAGATAAACTAATTAATGAACTATTTAAAGAAGATGTAGTTTATAATGATAATAGTGATTATGATATTAAAGAAGGAGAAGTTATAACATTTAAAAAGAAATAGGTTTTGTTTAATCTATTTCTTTTTTATATTACATAGAAAAATATTACACTAATTACAGAAGCTAGTATTGCTACTAACATTATAGCAGAGACTATTTTAACTATCTTTTGATTCATCTGTTTCACCTCATTTTTAATTATATATAAAAAGTCTATTTTTGTAAAATAAATTTAGGTAAATAATAGTTATTTTTGAATAATATTTACTAGGTGATTATAATGGATTTAAAACTAAAAAAAGTAAAGAATAAAGTAACTAACAAATTAGCAGAACAAAAGAAAATATATATCTTTTTAATAATAGTAATGACTATAGGTTTAATACTTGGTATTATATATGCTGTTATATTAAATAAGAGTGATCATAATTTAGTAACTACAAGTCTAGATAGTTTCTTTACTAGTATAAAAAATAATGATATAGACTATAAAAGTGCTTTAATTAATAGTTTAGTTGGTAATATTTCTTTTGTAACATTTATCTTTTTATTAGGTATATCTATTATAGGAATACCTCTAATTATCTTTAGTTTAGCATCATCTACCTTTATTTTTGGCTTTTCTTTATCATCAATTATCTATACATATCACTTTAATGGTATTTTAAAGGCTATTACTTATCTTTTTCCTCATCAGTTGATTACTTTATTAATGAGCTTGTTTTTAGGCTTCTATGCCCTTTATTTTGGTATTAAACTATTTAAATACTTATTTAGAGGTATAGATATTAATCTAAGAAGTTCTATGAAAAGATATCTACAAGTATATGTAACAGTTCTATTAATATTTATAGGTTGTAGTTTTATAGAAGTATTCTTATCTCCAGCTTTAATTAAATTAGTAGTTTAATTAAGAGTTAAAGTCTTAGCTTTCTCCTCATTAAAATAATAATAGGGAAGATAAACATTATAGTCTTCAACTTTTAAAACATTAGCACAATTACATAATCTTACAAATCTATCTATATCAGTAAAAGAATCACTACCAAGACTAATAAGAGTATCAGCGACATCATTATAAATTTCATAATCATTAAGCCCTCTATATAAAGTATTTAGGAGGCTATCTATCTCTTTTTCTGCCTCAATATCATTAGACCAAGTATTAACATTTAAATCTATTAAAGCATTTTTAATTATATTTATATCATCATTACTCATTGCTTCTAAAAATTTATCTTTACTAATAAGTTCTATAGTAGCTTTAGTAACAGCAGTGTTCTTAGTGTAAGAATTATTACTATCATCTTCTTTAGTAAAATATTCACTTTCTGTTATTTTTGCAAAACCTTCTACATAAGCGGAAGGAATTGTTATAGTATCAAAAATAGCATGAGTAACTTCATGAGCGATTAATTCTTCAGTAGGATTAGTATAATAAGTAATATCCTCATAATCATAATCTGCTAAGATAACAGTTCCATTATTATTATCTTTTCCAGAAGAGAAGGGATTATAGTTACGGTCAAAGTCAAGGGAAACTAAATTAAGATAAGTTTTTTCTTTATCTAAATAGGGGTTATCATTAAAGAAATCTAAAAAGTTATACATTACTTCTTTTTCTTTTTTATTAGCATAAGGATTATCATTGATAGCATTGAGTAATAAATAATTATCAACTTCTTCTTTAGTGTCAACAGTATCAAGTTTAAACTTATCATCATTAGTTACTTTAATAACTTCAGTTTCAAGGTCATGTAAAATATTATCTAGTTCTTCTTCACTAAGACTATCTTTTCCATCATAATAATCTAAAACTTTTTCCGTAGTTGAAGAATTAGATGAGATATTATAAATAGTATTTATAGAATATAAGCAACTTAAAATGGTATATGTAGCAAGTATTTTAAAGTAATTAAAGTAAGGCTTAGATTGTTTCTTTTCTATTATTTTTTCTAGTTTTAATTCTTTAATATTGGGATTATCTTTTTCATGTTTTAAATATTCTTCTTTTTCTTCTTTGCTAAGACTATATATTTTATAACATGGTTTACCATCTTTATCTTTTGATACTTTTTGTTCTAGGATATTTAATTCATTGTTACTTTCTATTATTATTCTTTTAATATTTTCTTTATCAGAAGTATCTTTTGTTATTTTGGCATTTAATAAGTCATTAATATCAATAGAAATTCCTTCAATGTTTAATTTATTTACTTTCCCACTTAATTTCCTTTTACTTAGTTTTAACTTTTTCTTCTTATTGTATCTATTAACACAAATTTCTCCAAGATATTTAATAGCAAGAACTGGTATAGTAAAGTTAGCGATAAAAAGATTCATCTTTAATATTCTTAAAATTATATTTGCTATGAAATATAAAAATACATTGTTACCAAGTTTTATAATATAAGAATCTTTTCTATTTTTATATATGTTAATATCTAAAATATCATTTATAATATTATCATCAAGTACTTTCTTCATTTTTATCCTTTCTTAATTAGTTTTTTATTATCTTCTAATATTAAATTACCACTTATATGTCTTTTTAAAGCTTGTTTATATACTTTTATATAAAGAGGTATTCCTCTTTCTTGAAGAAAGTTAATAACTTCTTCTTTTTCTTTTCTTGTTACTTCATATGGTTCATCGTTAAGCATAAAGATAGTAGTACCATTAAGTTCTTTTTCAATATTTATTTTATCTTTACTGCTATATTTTATTAATATGTTTTCTCTAAAAAAGTTTTTAATAGAAGATAAGGAATCTATATCACTTTTGCCACTATTAATATAAGTATTAATAAATTCACTATAGTCTAATTTAGTATTAAGAAAATAATCTAATAATTCAAACTTTCTAATGTTGCCATCATTGTCTTCGACACCATTTCTAATTTTTTTAACTACTTCAACTACATTATCAAAATATTCAGTAGTTTCTTTTTTACAGTGTGTTTTTTCTTTTATTTTTAAATATAAAGCATTATTGGTTGTTTCTAGAATATGTAAATATCTATAATAATTATCTTTACTAATAGAAACTAACTCACAGAATTGATTAACAGTTTCAATGCTATCATCAAGAAAAAGAGAAAAATCAATACTATCTACTTTATTTATTTCTTTTTTAGCTTTCTCTTTATCCCTTTTTTGCCTTTCTTTCGTGTTAATTCTTTTTTTAGCTTCGCTTATTTTAGATTCTAAACTTCTTGATAGCTCTTCTTTTTCTTTAGATGTATAACTAGCTCTATAAGATGAGATAAACTTTCTAATTTCAGTTTTTATTAAACTAGATGGATTATTTTTAACAATTATTTCTATTATATCTTCATTTGTTTCATTTTCTAAGATGCTTAAAGTAACTGAATAATGAATATATTTGTAATTATTGTTTAAATCATTTAAAATATTTGCGACTTTAATAGATATTTTCTTATAGAATTCTTTATCAATATATCCATTTTTTACTAGGGAATATATTATACCCAAAGATATATGATTAGATATTACTAGATTTTCTAAATCATTTTTATTAGTAATGGTATTAATTTTGTAAAGTATACAAACTAGTTTTTTATTTTTTTCTATACTATTATCCTTATTTATCGCTATAATGGAAGTTATTTTATTTTCAATTTTATTAGTATCGAGATTTAAATAAAGTATTCCATAGCCTCTAACATAATCTATAAATATATCTTTACTAATGTTATATTTTTTCATAAATAGATTAATTCTCTTTTGATAATTAGTTTTATCACAGTAATTATTTATTGTTAAATATGTGTAATATGCTTCTTTTAGAATATTTTCGTCAATACCTTCAACTTTTTGTTTAATTTTAGCTTTTTTTCTATAAATTTCAAGTTTTGAAATAAGATTTTTTTCATTTTTTAAAAAGTTATTAACAATATATCTATATCTTTTGAAACCATATTGAAATATACTAAAGCCATCATAGTTTTCATTTTTATTTATTTTAAAGAAATTTAAAGCTTCCTTTCCATATAATGAATAAATATAATAAGAAAGTCTATCTACTTTATATATATTTAAATTATTACTAACTCTGATAGGGTAGGTGTATATATTATCTTTTAAATTATTTTCAAAATAATATTTAACTGCTATTTTAAAATTATTAAGAAATGCCTTCTTTTTTCTTTCGTCAGAAATAGTAAAAAAATATTCTAGGGATTTTTTTATATTGCTTTCATCAACATTATCATTATCTAAATTAATGATTTTATCGAAACTATCTTTATTCATAAGCATTATCCTTTCTTAATTAGTTTTTTATCATCTTCTAATATTAAATTACCACTTATATGTCTTTTTAAAGCTTGTTTATATACTTTTATATAAAGAGGAATATCTTTAACTCTTAGATAGTTAAGAACTGTTTGTTTTTCCTCTTTACTTACTTCATATGGTTTATCATCTATCATAAATATAGTTGTACCATCAAGTTCTTGATTAATATTTAGTTTATTTGTTAGTTTATTTTTAGCAAAGAAGATCTTAATTGATTTTAATGACTCTATATCTATATTTCTATTTTTATTATATAAGTCTATAAAATCATTAAAGTCTAATTTAGTACTAAGAAAATAATCAATTATTTCAAAATTTCTTCTACTACCGTCTTCTAGTTCTATTCCATTAATAATGTTATCTGCAATAGAATTTACTTTGTTAATTAATACTGCATATCTTTGGCCTTGTAGACTTCTTATTTTTTCTTTAATTTTTAAGTATAGTTCATTATCTCTAACTTCTAACATTGAAAATAAAGTATTAAAATCACTTTCTCTGATATCCATTAGTTTACAAAAATCATCCTTACTCTTAATATCAGAACTTAAAAATATATTGAAATCAATACTATTATATAAATTTTCTTTTCTTCTTTCTATTCCTAATGCTCTATCAGTAGCATTGTCTTTTTTTATATCCTCTTTTGCTATTTCAATTTTTTTGAGCAATTGTTCTTCTAATTCTTGTTTCTTTTTATCGGATAAAGCAGCTCTATAAATTGTAATAAATCTTTCTATATTATCATTTGTTAAATATATCATATTATTTTTAACTATTATTTTGATTTCTTCTAAATCATTACTACTTTCTATTTTCGTTAAAGCGATAGAATAATGGATATATTTGTGTTCTTTTTCTAATGATTTTATAGCAGTGTTTATTTTCTTAATTATATTATCTAAATTATTAGCATACTTTCTATTATAAAATCTATATTTTTCAATAAAACTTTTTATTACATATGGAGAAAGATGATTAGTAAATACAATTTCTTTTATATAATTGGTATCATTACTATCTATGATATCGTTTAAAACACTTTCAAATTTAAAGAAATCATTAGAGAAATGACTAGTGGCACTTTCAACAAAGTTTATCATCTTATCTATCTTTTTTAAGGGAATATTTAAATATAGCATTCCATACGTTTCAACATAATCTTTTAATGTACCTGGATAAATATTATTTTTATCCATAAATTTTCTTTTTCTTTCTTTATAATCTTCTTTATCTAAAAAATTATTAAGACTAAAATATAAGTAATAAGCTTCCTCTAATACATCTTTATTAATATCACTATATTTAGATTCTAATTCAAATGATTTAGTATACATATCTAAATCTAACAATAATTCTTTATCATCAAATAAATCTATATTAACATTATTACGGTATCTAGCTAAAGAGTTTAAATAAAGAGAATTATCTTTTATATTTTGTATATTCCTATTAAATAAAGGGAAAATTTTATTAGTGTATAAAAAGTTAGCCCAATATAGAAGTCTATCTATTTTAAAAACTGTTTTGTCATATGAAATAGAAGTAGGATATTCATCTACCATAGGTAATAATTTATTAAGAAAAGAGATAATAACTTTTTTACATTTTAATAGAAATTCTTCTTTTAAATCATTATCTTTGATAGTTATAAAGTATTCTAAAGCTCTTTTTAAATCTTCTATAGTAATGTTTTTATCTAAATTAATTATTTTATTAAAACTTTCTTTATTCATTAAACCACCCCTTAAAGTTGCACTACATATTATAGCATATTTTCCTTGAAAGTAAAGGGTATATATAGTATAATTAGTACGAGTTAGAGGTGGTATCTATGAAGAAAGTTGTAGTTGGAATAAGTGGTGGAGTAGATTCATCTGTCGCTGCTATTCTTTTAAAAGAACAAGGCTATGATGTTATTGGTTTATTCATGCGTAATTGGGATAGTTCTATTAATAATGACTTCTTAGGTAATCCTAATTTAGGTAATAATATATGTCCGCAAGAAGAAGATTATAATGATGCTAAAGCTGTGTGTGATAAGTTAGGAATACCTTTACATAGAGTAGATTTTATTAAAGAGTATTGGGACGATGTCTTTACTTATTTTCTAGATGAATTAAAGAAGGGGAGAACACCTAATCCTGATATCATGTGTAATAAATATATTAAGTTTGATTTATTTGTTAGGGAAGCGAAAAAGTTAGGGGCTGAGCTTATCGCTACAGGACATTATGCAAAAATAGAAAATGGTAGACTTATGAGAAGTCATGAACATAATAAGGATCAAACTTATTTCCTATCACAAGTATCTAAAGAACAATTACAAAATGTCTTATTTCCACTAGGAGATATTAAAGATAAAAAGGAAGTACGTGAGATTGCCGAAAAATATGATTTAGTTACTGCTAAGAAAAAAGACTCTACTGGTATATGTTTTATAGGTGAGAGAAACTTTAAAAACTTTCTTAAGAATTATTTACCAAACAAAAAAGGTAACATTGTTAATATAGATACTAATGAAGTATTAGGAGAACATATTGGCCTTATGTATTATACAATAGGTCAGAGAAAGGGACTTGATGTTGGTGGTACTAAGGACAAGTTATTTGTTGTTGGAAAAGATTTAAATAAAAACGTTTTATATGTTGCAGAAGGGGAGAATAACAAGTATCTTTACTCAGATAGTGCTATCTTAGAAACAATCAATTTTAATTGTGATGAAAGACCAGTTGAATGTACTGCTAAATTTAGATATAGAGCGCCTGATGTACCTGTTAGGCTTGAATATCTAGATAATGGAGAAATATTAGTAAGATATGATAATGTAAAAGCGGTTACACCTGGACAAGCATGTGTTTTTTATGCTGGAGAATACTGTCTAGGAGGCGGTATAGTTAAAGAAGTTAGAAAAGATAATAAGAAGTTATGGTATTTACTATAAGTTCTTTTTCTTTGTAAAGAATTTTACAGCAATTTTACTTGACTAAACTTGTCAAACTTATTAAAATGTATTATAGGTGGTTAGCATGAAAGATTTAAACAAATTATTAAGTGAACTTGGAATTTCGAAGGTGAGACTTGCTAAGTATTTAGGAGTATCAAGACAAATGTTATATAACTATCTAGCTTTAGATAGTTTATCATTGTGGCCTAAAGAAAAAGCGGTTAGATTACTTGCTTTATTAAATATAGAAGATGAAGAAGGCGTAAGTGGTATTACTGTAACAAGTGATTACATTATTGAAGTTGAAAATAGATTAAATGAAGGAGTAAAAGATTCTTCTAATAGAGAAGTGTTAGCAGATTTAAAATGTTTTAATAAAAAAGAACAAGAGATACTTGCTGATATTATTAATTTACTTAAAGAGAAACTATCTGAAGATAAGACTAAAACTACTTATAATACATATGTCTATTTATATCATTATTTACAATCAATGGAAACTGCAGATGAATTAAGATACATTCTAGCTTATATGTCTAAGTCTATGGGATTTACTAATCCATTGGAATTTGCTTTTGATAAAGATAAACAGTTTATATTTGAAAGTATTTTATTCTCTGCTATGACGTTATATCATAATGGTGGTGCTTCTAAGAATAAGATAGCAGAAACTCATAAGAGGTTTGTTCAAGATATTGAGGCAAAAAAAGAAGAGAAACTTAGTCGTACTCAAGAATTAAATACTGCTAAAGTACAAGCTTTGAGAGAACTTGGATACAGTGAGATTAATGAAACTAATGCTAAAGAAGTACTAGAGAAAATAGCAGAGATTCAATCAAGAAAGGTATAAAATGTATAACTTTTTAATTCTAATAGCAGTTTTAATAATTATTAGTTTTTTGACAAGATTAATTGATAACATTCTTTACAATAATAATTTTAAAGATGAGAAAAAATTAGAGACTATATATAAAAAGAAAAGTATAATGACTAAAACTGAAAGAGATTTTTATGATAAGATTAAATATCTAGAACCAGAATATAAAGTTATACCTCAAGTTAATTTAGCCTCTATTATAAGCAAGGAAAATAATAATAGATATTATACTGATTTATTTAGAAATATAGATTTTGCTATATTTGATACTAGCTTGGAAGAAGTATTATTACTAATAGAATTAAATGATGAAACGCATCAGTTAAAGAAAAGAAAAAGAAGAGATTTCAAAATTAAAAAGATATGTAATGCTGCAGGGATACCGTTACTATTCTTTTATACAAAATATCCTAATGAAAAAGATTATGTTATTAATAGAATAAGAAATGTTATTAATAAAACTAAAGAAGATAATTTAAATAAACAGAATAACTAGATTTAAGGTCTAGTTTTATTTATATGTTAAGTGTAAACTTTGTGTAAAGCAGAAACTGAAGTAGGGGAGTAGTACTATATATTTGATATAATTAAATTGTAGAGAGGTGTATACATATGAGTAATTCTGAAATTCTTTTTACTTCTTTATTTGGCTGGTTTTTAATGTTAGGTTTACCTTTAATTTTAGCATTAATTATTATTAGGTTTTTACGAAAAAGAGATATTAAAAGACAAGCTAGATTTGAAATAGAAGTTGAAAAAGAAAAAGAAAGATTATTAAATGAGGAAGATAATGATTAATATTCCTTGTTTTTTATTGTTTATATGCTATATTATAACCAGAAAAGAAAAAACTTTTTCGGGTTTTATTAGTTAACATAACATATATTATAGGAAGTTAAATATTTTGATTATTTAGACTAATAGTTGTTAATCTTTTAAATCTACTGTTATGATAATTCTTCTAATAATTAATTTATCTATCTATCTATGTGTAATTGAAATTATTATTTAACTATATTACTTTATTTATG
>CASEWH010000027.1 GCA_949291575.1 uncultured bacterium | reverse complement strand
TTGACAACAGATAATATTTATGATACTATGAATATGTAAAAGAAATTTACATATAATAAAAAAAGAGAACATTTAATGTCGCTTGTGTTAAGTGTTTCTCCTGTAAAAGGGTACGCACCTAATTAAACATGCTGTTTAGTTAAGTGCTTTCTTTTTGTTTTATGTCTTATATTAATATAATGATAACTACAAAAAGTAATACAATAAGTAAAATTATTATAAATAATAATGTTGAAACTAAAAAGTCTTTTTTACTCATAGTATGTCACTGCTTAATTCCAAATATAAATACTCGGAGATAACACCCAACCATTAAATGTTCTCTATATAAATAGTATCATATTGATTTATGTATAGCAAGATAAAAATGTACCAAATTAGTTACGAATTTTCGTAATTCAGCTTAAAATACTCTTTTAATTTTATTTAAACTATGCTATAATTATATAGCTTGATTAGAAGGAGTGAAGTAAATAATGAAAAAGACAAAGATTGTTTGTAGTATAGGTCCTGCTAGTAATCAACCTGATGTAATGGAAAAAATGGTATTAGCAGGAATGAACGTAGCAAGAATTAACTTTTCTCATGCTACTATAGAAGAAAGAGAGAAAGCTTGTGAATCAGTTCGTGAGGTTAGAAAAAGAACTGGTATGAATGTTGCAATTCTTTGGGATACTAAAGGTCCAGAGTTTAGATGTGGAATTATGGAAAATGATTCTATTGAACTTGTTCCAGGTGAAACTATTGATATAGTTAAAGAGACTGTTACAGGTACTAAAGAAAGATTTTCTGTTAATCATCCTAGTGCTATTGATTCTCTTAATGTTGGTGATATTATCTTATTAGAGAATGCTAAGATGAAACTTGAAGTTATCGCTAAATATGAAGATAGAGTTACATGTAAGATTATTGATGGTGGAGTATTAGGAAACCGTAAGAGTATGAGTGTTCCTGGTATTAAACTTAATATCCCATATGTTAGTGATGTAGATCGTGAAGATATTATCTATGCTTGTGAACATGGAGGAGAATTCCTTGCACTATCTTTTGTTTCTACTAAAGAAGATGTATTAGAAGTTAAAGAAATCTTAAAAGAACATAATAGAGAAGACTTACAAATTATTTGTAAGATTGAGAGTGCTTTAGGTATTGAAAACTTAGAAGATATTTTAAGTGTTAGTGATGGTGTTATGGTGGCTCGTGGTGACTTAGGTACTGAAGTACCTAGTGAAATGGTTCCAATCTATCAAAAACAAATGATTAATACTTGTAGAAGACTTGGAAAAATATCTATTGTTGCTACTGAAATGTTAGAGACAATGATGGATAATATTCGTCCTAAAAGAGCAGAAACTAGTGATATTGCTAATGCAGTATTAGATGGTACTGATGCTGTTATGTTAAGTGGTGAAACTACTGTAGGAAAGCATCCAATAGAAACAGTTGCTGCTATGGCTCATATTTGTGAAACTACTGAAAAATATGCAAGTTTTGATTATGCTTTTGATATCGAAAGCTTAGATAACATTACTAAATCTATTGCTTCTAATGTTGTACTTAGTACAGATGCTTTATCTGCTAAATTAATTTGTGCTGCTACTATTAGTGGTAGAACAGCAAGAGTAATTAGTAACTTAAAACCAGATGCTCCAATACTTGCTTTATGTACTGATGAGAAAACTGGTAGAAGATTAGCTTTAAACTGGGGTGTTTATGCAGATACTTTACCATTCTTAGATACAACTGATGAAGTATTAACTAAGAGCGTTGAGAAAGCTAAAGAGTTTATGGAACTTAATGAAGGAGATTTAATTGTAATTACTGGAGGTTTCCCTAATACAGAAACTAAGAGAATTACTAACTTAATGAAGATTGAAGAAATATAAAAATAAGCGAGGATTTTATTCCTTGCTTTTCCTTTATAAGAATTATATAATTATAATAAATATGAGGAGGCCGTTATGAAAAAGTTATTTTTTACTAGTAATACAAAACATTATTATAAAGATAATGATACAACATATCCAAAAGAAATTGATAATACTAACGGGATAGTAGATCAGATTAAAAAATTAATTAATGGAAATTATTCAATATTATATATAGCATCAGATCCAAATAATTATGAAAAAATTGATAGTTATTCCCATATATTCTTTGAGGCTTTAAAACTTTCTAATATTACTTTTTCTAACTATTTAATTTTAGATAATAGAACAAAGGATAAAGCAAGTGACTATATAAGTAAAGTTAATGTTATCTTTTTAAGTGGTGGAGACACTTTTATAGAGAATAAATTCTTTGAAGAAATAAAATTAAAAGAATTGTTACATAATTATAATGGCATTATTATTGGTCAAAGTGCGGGTTCTATAAATATGGCTAATTCCGTTTATAATAGTCCAGAAGAAGGAGAAAATTCTGAACCTATTTATTTTGAGGGATTAGGATTAAGTAATATTAATATTGAACCACATTTTGTTTTAGATACTAAAGATTTTGATGAAATGCAATTATATCAAAGAAATCATATAATAAACGAATCTAAAAAAAGAACAATTTATGCTTTATGTGATGGATCTCATATACTAGAAGTTGGTGGAACTATTACTATTTATGGAAAATCCTATTTAATAAAAGATGGTTTAATTAAAGAGATATGTGATGAAGGAAAAAGTTTTTGTATAAAAAATTAATACAAAAAGAGATGATTAATAAACAAATATCATCTCTTATTTTATTTCTATTTTAGAATTATCAAATTCCTTAACATCATCAAGTAAAGCTTCATGGATTTTTTCTTCTT
>CASEWH010000026.1 GCA_949291575.1 uncultured bacterium | reverse complement strand
TTCCTTAAAGCTTTCTTTCGAATCATAAAATCACCTAGTAAATTATATAAAAAAAAGTACTTGTTTAGTACTTTTTATAAAGTAATTTCATTTAATTTTAATAGTTCTATAACAGCATTAGCTCTTCCTTTAACACCAAGCTTCTGCATAACATTAGAAATATGATTCCTAACTGTTTTTTCACTAATATTTAAAGATGATGCGATCTCTTTAGTAGAAAGACCACTTACTAAAAGAGTAAAGACTTCTTTTTCTCTTGTTGTTAATATTCCTCTCATAATTATCCCCTTTCCTAATTCTTGACGTACTCAATAGTAGTTTATGAGAAAAGGAATATTTGTTGTAGATAAAAGAACTAGTTACCCTCAAATTTAACTGTTATAGTTTTTTTAGTATCATACTCTCCTTGTATAGTTCTCATGATATTATTTGCAAGTGTTACATCATGTTTTTTCTTAGCAGCGACTACTGTAATAGTATTATTATCTACTTTAACAAAGCTATCAAGCTTATGTTTTTCTTTAATTAGTTTTTCTAATTTCTCTTCTTCTCCTTCTATTACTGATAAATACTTTAACTGTTCATAAGCATTATTTTTCTCATCAGTAGTAGCATCTTCATTAGTCATTGTAGTCTTTAATTCTTCTTTTTCTTTATCACGTTCTTCATCTAGACTTACTCTTAGGGCAGTTAAGCCATCTGCTTCATCTACTTCACTAATAGTATTTTCATCAGTAGTATCAGTATTATTATCTTCTTCTTTTGCCTCTTCTTTAGTATCAGTAGAAGAACTTGCAATAAGTAAGTCATTAGGCATAGTTATATAATAAACACTAAGGACTAAGATAAGACTAAAAAGAGTTAAAAACCATAAATTTTGTTTATTAATCATTTGCTTCCTCCCTTTTACTATTACACTTTATGAAGGAAGATGTTCTTTTATGACTTTAAATTAGAAACAGCTTTTATGACAGCAAGACGACCATAGGTATAAGTTAAGGAACCTTGTTGATAAGCGATAAATGGAGGTCTTAGAGGTCCATCACAACTTAACTCTATAGATGAGCCTTGAGTAAATGAACCACTTGCCATAATTACTTTATCAGTATAACCTGGCATATCATCAGGAATAGGCATTGAGTTAGAATCTATTGGACTATTAGATTGTATTCCTTGGGTATATTTTATTAATAAACTCTCATCATTAAAGATAATATTTTGAACTATATCAGCTCTTTTCTCATTATATTTAGGTTCTACATTATAACCTAATTCTTCTAATAAAGCAGATGTGAATATTGCAGTTTTTAGGGATGATGCTACAACACTAGGTGCAAGAAATAGTCCTTGGAATAGTTGCTTATTAATACCAAGGGACGGTCCTACTTCTTTTCCTTCTCCAGGTAAAGTCAAGCGTTCGGCACAGGCGTTAATAAGATCACTCCTGCCCACGATGTAAGCACCATTAGGGGCAATACCACCACCTAAGTTTTTAATAAGAGAACCAACAGCAATATCTGCTCCTACTTCTATAGGTTCCCTATTACTTACAAATTCACAATAACAATTATCTACCATAATAATGATATCTTTATCAAGAGATTTAATAAAACTAATAATAGATTCTACTTTGTCAATAGTAAGACTACATCTAGTAGAATATCCCTTACTTCTTTGTATTTCTATTACTTTAATTTTATTAGTTGTAATAACTTCTTTAATCTTATCATAGTCAAAGCCATTATTAACTAAATCTACTTGCATATAATTAATACCAAAGCTTTTTAGTGATGAAGGATTATCTACAAGTCCTATAACTTCATCCATAGTATCATAAGGTTTACCTGTTATACTTAAAAGAATATCTCCAGGACGAAGTAATGTAAAGAAAGCGACAGTTAAAGCATGAGAACCTGAGATAAACTGATTACGAACAAGGGCATCTTCACTCTTAAAGATATCAGAATATATTCTTTCTAATTTATCTCTACCTACATCATTATAACCATAACCAGTAGTAGCATTAAAATCAGTTTCAGCGACTTGTTCTTTTATAAAGGCATTCAATACTTTCTCACTATTTATTCTTTCTAATTCATCTATCTTATTTAGTTCATCTTTAATCTTTATATCTATTTTGTTAATTA
>CASEWH010000025.1 GCA_949291575.1 uncultured bacterium | reverse complement strand
CCATCTATTAAAATATGTCCTTTAGTAGGATTAATTAATCTATTAATCATCTTTAAAGTTGTAGTCTTTCCACAACCACTCTCTCCTATTAGACAAACGATATTTCCTGTATCTATTTTAAAAGAAACATTAGAAAGAACATTAGTACTTTTATATTTTTTAAAGACATTTTTAAATTCTATCATAATTTACCCCTTTTTAATAAAATATTTTACTCTTTATTTCTTTATTTAAATTATCTACAAAGTATTTAGCATCTTCCCTACTTCCTACGGCAAGTCCATAATGAATAGGAATAGCATATTTAGGTTTAATAGTATTGGCAAGTTCTACTGCTTCTTCCCTATTCATTGTATAAGTTCCTCCTACTGGTAAGAAGATGACATCTGCATTAAGTTCTTTTAACTCTTCTATTACATCAGTATCTCCTGGTATGTAGTAAGTAATATCATTTAAAGTTAAAAGATAACCAACATATAAAGCATCTTTTGGATGATAATCGCGTCCTATATTATAAGAAGGTACTGTTTTAAAAGTTATATTATCTAAATTATAAGTCTTATTAGGTTCTACTTCTAGTAAATTAAAACTTTTTTCTAACTTTTCAATAACACTAGATGGTCCAACTATTATAGTTTTTTCATTTGCAATATTATTAATTGAATCTATATCTAAATGGTCCCAATGTGGATGAGTTATGAAAATATAATCTGCATTGCTTACTTTTTCTTTTATATCATAAGGATCAAAATAAATAGTTAAGCCATCACTAATCTTAATACTACTCTGGCAATTTATAGATATATTATCTAGACTCTTAAGCATACTTTCCACTTCCTCTACCTTATTAATTATATCAATTTCTCTTAATATTTGGAATAAAAGAATAAAAAAAGTTCATATTAAAGATGAAAGGAATGATTTAAATGGATGAAAGTTTAGAAATTGTTAATCATATTTATAAAGATAGTGAAATGGCTATTTCTACTTTAACTAAGCTTAGTAATACTTTAGAGAAGAAGGATAATAAAATTAAAGATACTGTTGAAGATATCATTAAAGGTTATGAAAGATATTTTAAAGATGCTAAAAAGATATTAAATAAGAATAACTGTAAAAAAGAAAAAAATGGTCTTGTTTCTAAAGTAATGGCTAATATGGGTATTGATAAAGAAGTTAAAGATGATAATAGTGACTCTGCTATGGCAGATATGCTTATTAAAGGTGTATCTATGGGTAGTATTGATTTAGAGAAGAAGTTAAAGAAGTATAAAGATAAAGAAATAGATGATAAAGTCTTAGAACTTGCTAATGATTTTAAGAATTTTCAAGATGATATTATTAAAAAATTAAAAGAATATTTGTAAAAGAAAACTACTGAGCATTTTAGTTCAGTAGTTATTTTAAAGCCTTTTTCAAAAGATATGGTGGCTCTTCTCCTATTTCTCCACCAATATTAGAATATTTATCAGTAAGAATAATATCACCTTGTTCTATTAACTCTCCCGTATTATCAAAATAAATAGCATTGCTAGCAGGATCTACAATAGTATCATCACATTTAGCATAAGCATGGTAATGTCCTCCAACAAAAATATTAGGTACATATCTTACAACAGCATCATATTCTTCGTTTTCTCTAACAAACTCTAAAGTTCTATCAAAACACTCTCCTGATAGTTGTTTATTAAAGATATATGATGATTTAGTATCTTTAAAATATTCACTTGTTTTTCCTAATCTAAGTGTTCCAACTGTTGTTTCTAATATCATTTTATCTTTATCATTAATTACTTTATTTATAAGTGGAACATCTTCTAGTTTAATTAAAGGATTAGTCCCCAAGACCTCATAAATACATTCATTTAATAAAGCATGATAATTACAATTTTTTTGTTTTAATGCTAGATTGATATCATCTTTTTGATATTTAGATAACTCTACATAGTTGTAAAGAAAGGTATCTTGTAGTTTAGATAGTTCTTTATAAGGTAAATTATAACGAATTGCAAGATGCTTTAAGTACATCACTACTTGCTCTACTACTTGCTTATTAGCTTTTCTCATTACTTCTTCTTTAAATTCATAATCACCCATAACCTCATCCCCTTTTAGTGGCTATATTATATCATATTTTTGCAAAAAAAGAAAGTCCTAGTTGGACTTATTTGTAAGTATAAAGTTATAAGAATCTTTACACATATCTTCTATACCATATTCTGCTTTAAAGCCTAGTTCTTTATATGCTTTAGTAGGGTCTGCGTAACATGCTGCGATATCTCCAGGACGTCTATCTACTATTTTATATGGTACTTCAACATTATTTACTTTTTCAAAAGTATTAACTAAATCTAGGACACTATAACCTGTTCCTGTTCCTAAGTTATAGTACTCTATTCCTTTAAAGTTGACACTCTTCTCTAATGCTTTTAAATGTCCTTTAGCAAGATCAACTACGTGGATATAGTCTCTTACTCCTGTACCATCATGTGTATCATAGTCATTTCCAAAGACACTTAAAATAGGTAACTCTTTATTTGCAACTCTAACAATATATGGCATTAAATTATTTGGTATACCATTAGGTTTTTCTCCTATTAAGCCACTCTTATGAGCTCCTATTGGATTAAAATATCTAAGTACAATTATAGATAAATCTTTATCTGCTTTAGAAACATCAGCTAGGATTCTTTCTATCATTAACTTTGTTGTACCATATGGATTTGTTGTAGATAGTGGGAAATCTTCTTTAATTGGTAATTCCTTAGGTGAACCATAAACGGTCGCACTTGATGAAAAGACAAAATTATGACAATTCTCTTCCTTCATAACTTCTAATAATGTAAGAGTTGAATCTAAATTATTACGATAATACTTTAATGGTTCACTAACTGATTCCCCTACTGCTTTGTATCCTGCAAAATGGATAACGGCATCTATTTTATTTTCTTTAAATACAGCACTAACTTTTTCTTTATCACAGGCATCAATCTCATAAAATTTAGGTCTTTTAGAAGTTATTTCTTCTATTTTATCTAAAACATCAATACTAGAATTAGATAAGTTATCTATAATAACAACTTCATAGTTTTCATTTAATAGTTCTACACAGGTATGACTTCCAATAAAACCTAGTCCTCCTGTTACTAATATCTTCATTTTATCATCTCCTCATATAATTATGATATCATACATATAATATTTTAGAAAAGAAAATTTACAAATTTCACTTGACGAAGTGAGAAAACAGTGATAATATAGTATCAGTTTTAAAGAAAGACCTATGTAGCTGCGCTCGTAGCTCAGTTGGATAGAGCGTTTGGCTACGAACCAAAAGGTCAGGGGTTCGAATCCCTTCGAGCGCACCATTATATCGGGAAGTGGCTCAACTTGGTAGAGCACTTGGTTTGGGACCAAGGGGTTGCAGGTTCAAATCCTGTCTTCCCGACCAGTTAGATTATAAATCTATTTTTATAGATTTTATAATACATTTAATACTTATTTAAACTATATAAGACAATTTTTAGCCTTAATATTATTAATTATATTAATGGCTTTAATTTCGTCTTTAGGAACTAAATGAGAATAGGTATTTAATGTCATATTGATATCAGAGTGTCCTAGTCTTTGGGAAATGACTGTTATTGGGACACCCTGTGAGAGTAAGAAGGTTGCATGACTATGTCTAAAGTCATGTAATCTTATTTTTTTTACTCCTGCAATATCACAATAGATATTTTTTCTTCGTCCTATTGTAGTTTGAGTTAAAGGCTTTTTACCACCGAATATAAACCAATTTTCATTAAAATCAATTTTAGTTTTTTCTTTTTCATATAGATTATTAAATGAACTAATAAGGTTACTATCTAATTTAATTTTTCTAAAAGAAGTTGGAGTTTTTGGAGAATTAATTATATAATTGACCTCAGAATCTTTTTCTTTAGAAATTGTTTTATTAATATCTAAATACTTCTCACTTTATTATATGTATGTTAATATAAAGATATGAGGAGGGATAAAATGAATGTATTAGTAACAGGAGGCTTAGGTTTTATTGGAAGTCATACTTGTGTAGAATTATTAAATGCTAATTATGATGTTGTCATTG
>CASEWH010000024.1 GCA_949291575.1 uncultured bacterium | reverse complement strand
TTAGGAAGTCCCTTTATACTAACAGTAACATCACTCCCACGACTTATTGGAGAAGTTAAACTAACAAGATTTATATTACTACTAGTAGTACTAGAACTACTATCACTACTAGAATCTTTATCGCCTTTACAAGTAACATCTACACCATCACTATCGCAAACTATATTACCATCTAAATCAGTTCTAAGTACCTTCGCTCCAACATTTTCATATCTATCTATAATAGACTGATAAGGATGATTATAAGAGTTACCCTCTCCAACCATAATAATAGCATACTCTGGACTTACCTTCTTAACAAACTCTATTCCTGATGATGAATCACTTCCATGATGGCCTACTTTAATAACGTCTGCATCAACATCGTAAGTTATTTCATGTTCACTTAAAGTCTCAGCATCACCCATAAATAGAAAAGTATTATCTAAATAAGTAAGTTTTAAAACAGCAGAATAATTATTTAACTCACTATAACTATCACTATTAGGAGCGATAAACTCTAATTTTAGATTATCATCATCAAGAACAACCACTCCACTCTTAGCAGTCTTAACTTTA
The DNA here is from genome assembly GCA_949291575.1 of uncultured bacterium. GTDB lineage: Bacteria > Bacillota_I > Bacilli_A > RF39 > UBA660 > Onthousia. Next base: position 6,205 of record CASEWH010000024.1, on the reverse strand, counting down.
AGACCTTTATTATTAATAGCAGTAAATAAATCAAGATATGTCTTACTAGTAGAACTAGCTCTAGGCATATAAATAGAACCTATATCAAAGGTATTAATAACTTCCTCTAATCCCCCAATATGATCAGTATGAGGATGAGTTCCCACTACATAATCTATCTTTTTTATACCTAAATTATTAAGATAATTAATAACGTTATCAGCTTCAAATGCTTCTCCTGCATCAATTAACATAGTTTCATTATTAGGAAGTTGTATAAATATAGAATCTCCCTGTCCTACATCAATATAATTAACTCTTAAAGTGTCTCCACTAAAAGTAGAAACACTTGTCATATCATTACTTTCTACAAAAGGATTAGCACAACCTACTACTAATAAACATAAACAGATTAATAATATAATTCTTATCTTCTTCATAATCTACCTCTACCAATAACTTAGATTTACACATATTCTATTGGAACATAATAATTATTATCGTCTATCGCTAGTATCTCTTTACATAAACACAAAACAATACCACTACCAACGTTCATTCCAAACTTATTAACAACATCAAAATTCTTAATAGATTTATTACCTGGATTACTACTCTTTTTAATCTCTACAGGATAAACATAGTTATTAATAGTTACAAGTAAATCTATTTCTTTACCACTACTATCTCTATAAAAATATAAATGTCTTCTAGGATCAATTCCATTATTAGTATAGGACTTTATAATTTCACTAACTATAAATGTTTCAAAAATAGCCCCACTATAAGAACTTTTCTCTAATATTTCTCTATTAGTATATCCTGTTAAATAACAAGCAAGTCCTGTATCCATAAAATATATTTTAGGTCTTCTAATCGTTCTTGAAACATTATTATTAGTATAAGATTGCAATAAATAAATAATTCCAGTATTTTTTAAAATTGATAACCATTCTTCTACTGTTTTATTATCTATACCTACATCACTACTTATTTCATTAGCATTAAATTCTCCACCTGTTCTAGCTGCTAAAGTTGTAATAAATTTAACAAACTTATTTTCATCTTTAACTTTGATTAATTCTCTAACATCTCTTTCAATATATGTACGTATATAACTACTATAATAGTGTTCTACTATCATTTCTTTATCAAGCCTTACATCTGGATAACTACCTCTTAATATATTTTCAAAAATATTATTTACAGTTAATCTTTTTAAAGGTTCTTTTTTCTTTAATAAATTAATATCAGGAATAAATTGTTCTTCTTTAAAACCATTTATTTCTCTATTAGAAAAAGCAAACAAATCAAATACACCAACTCTACCAGACAATGATTCTGACACATTTTTCATAGTCTGAAATATTTGACTTCCTGTTAAATAATAAAGTGTACCTACTTTTTTTCCATTATTAAACATCTCATTTTTTCTAGCTTCATCAACATTCATTTTAATATAAGATAATAAATTAGGAGCATATTGAAATTCATCAATAACCAAAGGAGTCTCATGAGTTCTTAAAAATAGTTCTGGATCTTCATTAGCTTGTGCCCTTACTATCATATCATCTAAGCTTATAAAATTAATTTTCTGTTTTGATATACTAGCTAAATAGTTTAATAAAGTAGTTTTACCAACCTGTCTTGGACCTGTAATCATAATAACAGGATATTTACCAATATAATTTGTAAGAGTCTTTTCTAAAGTTCTATTAATATATTTCATGACTGATGCACCACCTAAATCCAGTATAGCACAGTTTTAATAAATAAGATAGATGTTTTTGACAAATTTGGAGTACAACTCCAAAAAAATACAAAATCATATCTCTATCTCTTTAAAATAATTTTCTACCCCTTTAGTAATAGAATTAGCAAGTTTTTCTTGATAACTTTCTTTTTGTAATAAATACCTTTCATTAGGATTAGATATAAAGCCACACTCTATTAAAACACCAGGTACTCTTGTATTAGAATAAAGATATAAATTAGTCTTAATAACTTCTCTATCAGTATTTAAATCATTTTTAAATTCATTCATAATAGATTCAGCAAGTACTAAATTATTAGGGTTAATTGGATGATATAAAACCTCAGCCCCACTAACACTGCTATGATAATGATAATTTATATGAATAGATAAATACAAATCACTCTTATTCTCTTGTATCTTTAATATTCTTCTATATAAATCTCCCCTTTTCTTAGCACTATCCCAACGACTAGATAAATCACTATCATCATCTCTTATCATATAAACAGTTGCCCCTTTTTCTTTCAACACTTTCTTTAACACTTTAGATATCTCTAAATTAAGATCCTTTTCATAAAGTTTACCATAACTAGTACCTGAGTCCCTACCTCCATGACCACTATCTATCGTTATCACTTTTCCAGTTAAAGTTTTCTTAGGTTTAACTCTAGCATCAACAAACTGTAATGACATAAGTAAAACTATAAACATAATTAAAAAAAGAACTTTATATTTTCTTATCATTATAAGCACCCATTAAATTATATGTTTTTAATAGCATAAAATATTATCTATATCATTTTTCTTCTAATAACTCTAAATCTTTAATTCTTTTATTATTAACTAAAATATCCATTTGTTTTCTAGCAATTTCATTTAGTTTTACTAATCTTTCACTTTGAGGAATATTACTAGCAATAAATTCTGCATTAATACTTTCTAAATTACTTAAAATAACTAAATGTAACAAATCAGTATAATCTCTAATATTACCTTTAAGAGCAAGTGAAGGATTTTTATCTCTCCACTCTTTAGCAGTCATTCCGAACAATGCTACATTTAAAACATCCGCTTCATTTGCATAAGCAAATCTTTTCTGTTTATCAGTTAAATTAGGTACAATATAGCTCTTAACAGCATTAGTATGAACTAAATAATTGACTTTCGAAAGAATTCTATTAACTTGCCATTCTATCTTCTCTTTATATAGTTCATCCTTCTTAAGCCTTTCAAATTCTTTAATTAAATATAATTTAAATTCTGGACTTAACCAACTAGCAAATTCAAATGCTATATCAGGATGAGCAAAGGTACCAATACTATATTTACCACCCTTAGAAATCATCCCAATAGCATTAGTCCTAGCTATCCACTTTCTAGGACTCAATGTAAAAGACGATTTTACAAGCTCATTATTTTTAATTTCACGGAATTCAGTGAAATTAAAATTCTCATTATTTAACTGTTCCCACAAACCAATATAATTAAAAGTATTTTTACTACTCATCCAATGAATTATAACATTAGCAGGATTTTCATCATTAACATATCTAGCTAAATCTGTTAAAGAAATATAATCAGTATCCCCCACACGCATAACCCTTATCTTATTCTCTTGAACAACTATTTCTGTTTCAATGATATCTTTTTTCATAACTGCCTCCTTATATATTAAATTAGTGTTCATTATATTATATACAACAAATAAAATTTTACTTTTAGCCCACTACTATTAACACACTTTGCATAACTTACAACTAGAGGTGTTACAATGTTAGATTCATTTAATGATTTATCTAGAGTTTTACAAGCATTTATTGCCTGTCTCTTTACTTGGAGTATAACGGCATTAGGCGCAAGTATAGTTTTCTTTTTTAAGAAAGTGAATAAAACTCTAATGGATGCTCTATTAGGTTTTGCAGCAGGTGTCATGATAGCAGCTAGTTTCTTTAGTTTAATATCCCCTGCTCTTGAAATGGCTAAAGAGTTAAAGATGACTAGTTGGTTAGTTATATCATTAGGTTTCTTATCAGGAGGAGTTTTACTATTTATTGGTGATAAAGTATATGATTATTTAGATAAAAAGAGAAAGGATGAAAACAGTTCAAAAGCTAAAAGATGCTTTATGTTAATATCATCGATTACACTTCATAATATCCCCGAAGGAATGGCAGTAGGAGTAGCCTTTGGTTCTCTTGCCTACTCTCTAACAGGTTCTACTCTAGCGAGTGCTTTAACTCTTGCCCTTGGTATAGGATTACAAAACTTTCCAGAAGGTAGTGCTGTATCTCTACCTTTAAGAAGGGAAGGTTACACAAGAGGTAAAGCTTTCTTTTATGGACAACTATCAGGAGTAGTAGAACCAATTGCAGCCGTTATAGGAGCCTTACTAGTCTTAAAAATACAATTAATACTACCATTCTTATTAGCATTCGCAGCAGGAGCCATGATTTATGTTGTTGTAGAAGAACTAATACCAGAAAGTCAAACCAATAAGAAAAAAGACCTCATGGCCTTATTTACAATTCTAGGATTTATGGTAATGATGATATTAGATGTTGCCCTAGGTTAAGAGTCACTTGACTCTTTTTTTACTCTAAGTAAAGTTTCTGCCCTGCTTTTAATTCTATTGCATAAATATCATCACTCTTACAAGTAAATATAAGTTTAGGTTTAACTACTTCAGTATTACTGTTATTATCATCAACAGTTGTATCAGTATCAGTCGTATTATCAGAAGAATTATTATCTTCTACTGGATCTTCAACTATAGGTTCTTCTGTAACAGGAGTATCTGGAACACTAACTTCAGACTCTATTTTCTTAAAAGTATAACCATTATTATTCAAAACTGTAATACTATCATCTATCCATAAACACTCTGTAGGATTCTTTCCATTATTAATAGACCAGTAATTAGCACTATTTTGATGCCACCCACTACCAGTAAACTTACCTCTACCACATTCCATATGAACATGATTACCACTAGCATTACCTTTTGTACCTTCTTCATAAAACCTTTCTCCACGATTTATTACTTTACCCACAAAAAGATTTGAAACATCATTATCATGAGCGAACAACATCGTCATATAATCAACTGTTCCATCAGGATAAATTACCGGTTCACTACTCTCAAGCCACACTTCATTAGCATCCCCAGTATAAATTTTTCTAATAACACCAGTAAAAGGAGCGACTATAAAGTCAATTCCACTATCACTCCCAGCATCATCAATCGCATAACTATCAGCATGAGTACCAGTCATATATCCTTGTGTTATTCTCATATAAGGACTAGGATAAAGAGGCTTTTCCATTACTCATCACTGCCTTTCTCATCAACATTTATAATATTACTCTTCTTTACTGTAATATAGTCAGTATTAACTAAAGATGAATAATCTTTAAGTTTCCCTTCTAAAGACTTATAAATTGTATCAGCACCTATAAAACTAAAGAAAGATACCCATAGACTATTAGGAAAATCTACACTCGTAAAAGTAATACAGAAAAGTGTCCCCACTATAAAATTAACAACTAAATTATAAATAACTAAACAGCTAGAACATGGAAAGTATTTCTTTGTCTTCTGAATAAAAGCACAGGTTATAACACTAAGAGCGATTGCAACAACTAACATCTGTTGTAATAGTGTTAAATTTAACATTTCCTTCACCTCTAAAATAGTCTATGAGAAATAAAAGGAAAAGAACCATTGTTAGCCCATAAGCATTTTTATAAATCCTAAAACTAATATATGTAATGGATAATATAAATAGAAAAATAACTTATATTTCATACCAAGTTTCTTATTATAAAAATAAATTAATATTAAAGAGAATAACGAAAAGTATTGTATACCTTCTCCGAGTATTAATGTTGATAGACTAACTGATATAACAACAAGAGGAAAATTATCTTTAAACAAGTAGAAAAAACTAATAACAAGAATACCTAACATTCCATAACTAAAATTTAAAAATTCTCCCATTAATCCCATAATAACAATAATTAATAAATATGTAATAGGTAATATAATAAATAAATCCACATTATCTTTAAAATATCTCTTAATTAAACCTTTACTTTTATCTAATAAAAACAAAGTTAAAAGACCTAAAGCAAGAGTAAAGAAAATATTATTTGCACCTCTATAAATAAAACTACCAAAGAAAACATAATCATAAATAACTTCTGAGACTAAAGCAAGAACTAAAAGTCTTAAGAAATATTTACTAAAACTCTTAGTATGAACATATCCTTCTGTTAATAAAAAGGCAAAGATAGGAAAAGAAAGTCTCCCCACTGCTCTCAACAAATTATAAAAAGGTGTACCAAAAACAACGCCAATATGATCTATTGTCATGGTAATGATTGCAATAAGTTTTAAATCAAAATTACTCAAACACTTTTTCATAAATATAATATACCATAAATAATAATTTTAATATATAATATTAATTA
>CASEWH010000023.1 GCA_949291575.1 uncultured bacterium | reverse complement strand
AACAGGTACTTTTTTTAATATGATTTACTAGGTGATTCATGTGCTAAGAAAAAAAGCTTTAAGAAAAATATTTATTACAACTATGAGTCTATTCATTATTATGACTATCTATCTAATACCTTTAACAGAAAAGACACTTGAAACTAATTTAGAGTTTGAATATATAACAGATCTTGCTAATTCATCTATATACTTATTAGATGAAAATAACTATTTAGTTAAAACTAAAGTATTACTTGATGAAGAATTATTAGAAGATAATATAAAAAATATTATAAGTAATTTAACTGTTAGTAGTAATAGTAAATTTCCTGATAAATTGAATGCTATTATACCTAAGAATACTAAGTTAAATAATATTACTATAGAAGAAGATATAGTTACTTTAGACTTTTCTAAAGAGTTATTAAATATAGATAAAGAGTTATCTACTAAATTAATAGAATCTATTGTTTATTCTATAACAGAGTTAGATAGTATAACTAAAGTAAATATAATGGTTGATTCAACTCCTTTAGAAACATATCCTAATAGTAATAAAAAAATAGTCATGCCTTTAACTAGAGATATAGGTATTAATAATGAATATACTTATAATACTTTAGATAATATTACTAAAGTAGTTATATATTATGGTGAAGATATAAATAATGATATTTATTATGTACCAGTTACTAAGTATTTAAATAATAATGATAATAAAGATAAAATAGATATAATAGTAGAAGAACTTACTACTAGTTATATTTATGAAGATAATTTAAGAAGTATTTTAAATGAAAATGTTGAGTTAATTGATAAAGAAATAATAGATGAAGATTTATTGATTTTAAACTTTAATAGTGCTTTATTTGATAATAATAGCACTATTAAAGAAGAAGTATTATATACACTAAGTTATTCAGTTTTTTCAAATTATGATGTTAATACTATTAGTTTTAAAGTAGATAATAAAGATATAGAAACTGTAAAAAGAAGCAGTTTAACATAAAAGTTGCTTGAAAGATGTAATCATTGATGGTATACTTTATTTGTAATGTAGGTGAGAAGATAATGGATAAAAATAATAAAAAGAGTAAGATAATGTTAATAATTATATTAGTTGCTTTAATTATAATTATAATTGCTCTATCATATGCAGCTTTTAGATTTAGTAAGACAGGTAGTGAAAATGTTATTACTTTAGGTACTTTAGAACTTACTTTGAATGAAGGTAATACTATTAGTTTAGAAGATACTTATCCTTTAACAGATAGTGAAGGGCTAGCTTTAAGTGGTTATGATTTTACTTTAGAAAATACTGGTACAGCTGATGTTGATTATGTTATTTATTTAGATAATGTTGCAATAGAATCTCCTGATGTAAAATTAGATGATATGTATTTAAAATATAGTTTTGATAAGAATGCTTCAACTGGTACAGCAGAATATTTAGAAACTTTAGGAGAAGATGGTTCTAGAATATTAGATCAAGGTACATTAAATAGTAGAGAAGAAAATAGTTATGTTCTAAGAGTATGGCCTACAATTGAAGTAGATGGAGACTTTGGAGGCCAAGTTTGGAAAGGTAAGCTTAGAATAACAGGAGACCAAGTTAGATAAAGAAAGAAGGTAAAAAAGTATGAGAAAATTATGTTTACAATATGTTACTTGGGGGGGGGTGCTTAAATTACCAGAATGGTAGTTTAAATAATACTTTCTTTCATTATGACTTAAAGGAATAGAGGATAATTCTATTCTTTTTATAGTGTAATAATGGAAGGAGTAAGAACATGAAAAAAATATTGTTAGAGACAAGTTTTAGTAAGATATATATGATAGTAATGATTATAATAACTCTATTAATATTAGGAGGATACTTTTCATATGCAATGTTTACAGTATCAAAAGAAAAGAATAATGCTATAAGTATAGTAACAGGTAATTTAACTTATGAGTTATTAGTGGATGGAGAAGAAGGTAATACTTTAACAGTAGAGTCCAATACAGTTAAAGACTTTACAATTACATTAAGTAATCCTAATAATATAAAAGCAAGATTTAACTTTTATTATCTAGAAGACTTACCATCTAATGCTAAAGTAGGATATATAACAGAAGAAGGAACAAATATACTTCCAGATGAAAAGGGAATCAATCTAGAAAAAGTAGATACAACAGGAAGCAGTAATACCTATATAATAAGAGTAATAAATAATTCAGGTAGTAGTGTAACAATTAATTTAGGAGTAAGTGTTGGACTTGATTATAATGATTTAGAGTTACCTGAAAATGGTCATTTATTTGAAGAAATAATTTCTAAAGGAGAAGTAGGGACAGTAGTATTAAGTAATATAAGTAAAGATAATATATACGATGATGGAACAGATACATTTACTACAGGACAGTATCCTAACAATTATGTATGGTATAGTGGAAAATTATGGAGAGCGGTGCTTGTAAATAATGAAGAGAAGACTGTTAAGCTAGTAACCCAGTGGAATATAAGTTCAATTTCATATGATGACGATAGTAGTGCTTTTGAAGGAAGTTATATGGAAGATTGGTTAAACGATACAACAGTAGATGGATTTTTAGGTAATTTAAGAGAACCAGATAAGTTTATAGTAACGGATGCAGTATGGGATGCGACATTAAATGATGCAGCATTAGAAAGTATAACGAGACCTAATGGGGAGACAACAGTAACAGATACTATAGGACTACTTAATATATATGAATATCAGACAAGTTATAAAGGAACAAACTATAAAAATGGTTATTTGAATAATGGACTTCGTTGGTGGACATTGACACCATATAATTTATCGTCAGGAAGATATATAAGCGAATGGAGTACAATTTATAACCAAAACGTAGTTACACCTTATGGTGCAAGACCATCCATAAATCTAAAATTTAGCATTAAAATAGTAGATGGAAAAGGTACAGAAGAAGATCCATACAGGTTAGCGGAAGATAATGATATTAATTTATTAGGAACAAAGTTGTCAAGTAGATACAGTGGAGAATATGTAAGTTTTGGAAATGGAGAAAATAACTTATATCGAATAGTAAGTCATGAAACAGATGGATTAACTAAGATAACTAGTGCAGAACCATTAAAGGAAAATGGAATATTTAAAAATATCGCTTTTGGAGATGATGAATATTATTCAAATACAAATATGATAGGAAGTTTTCTTAATGGAGAATATTTAGATAGTGATTCTTTTTTTACAGAGCAACAAGTAAATATGATTGAAGATGATACAACATGGTATTTAGGTCATGTAGGTAGTGGTGCAAGTTATAAGTTGTCTAAATATAATGATATTAATATGAGTGATTTAACAAGTACTACAACAGGTGCGAAAGTAGGCTTGCTTCGATATGGAGAATTAATGGCAGGACAGTTTAGAGCTAGTAGTAATAATAATTATTTTTCTTTAACTCCTTATAATTTTAAAACTAGTATAGGGATTATAACAACAAATGGAATGCTTGGGGGTTCTGCAACAACAACTACTTTAGGTATAAAACCTGCTTTAAATTTAAAATCTAATGTAATAATAACAGGGGGAGTTGGGACTATAAATAATCCATTTACGATTGAACTTGCAAGTTAAAGAGGACTTACCTCTTTTTCTTTTTTTCATATAATATAATGGTGTTATATATGGAAATAGATTATGAAGAGATTAAATATTTAGATAATATTAATATAATTGATATTAGAGACCATTATTTATATGAAAGAGGACATCTTAAAGGTTCTATCAATATTCCTTTAAGAGTTTTAAGGACTATGCCTGAGAAGTATTTATCAATTGATAAAACATATTATTTAATATGTGAAACTGGTTTTACTAGTAAAAGACTGTCAAATATCTTAAATACTAAAGGTTATCATACTTATAGTATAAAATCTGGTTATGAAAAAAACTCTTGACGAAAATTTGTTCTACTTGTATATTATATATAGGGAGGATTTATTTATGGATTACTTAATTATAGGATTACTAATTTTAATAATAATTTTAATAGTTATATCACTTATGAAAAATATTAATGAGTCTAAAATAACTGATAGACTTAATAATTTAGAGATTACTACAATAAAGGAGTTAAATGAATTTAAAGACGGTTTAACTAGAAATTTGACTGATGATTTTACTAAATTAAATGAAGGTTTAGAGAAAAGATTACTTGCCATTAATGAGGCAGTTAATGAAAGAATTAACCAGAATTTTGAAAAGACTAATAAAACATTCACATCAGTTATAGAACGTCTTAGTAAGATAGATGAGGCTCAGAAGAAGATAGATACACTATCTACTGATATTATTTCTTTACAAAGCATTTTAACTGACAAAAAAACAAGAGGTATTTATGGAGAAGTTAATTTAAAACATATCTTAGTAAATGTTTTTGGTGAAGGAAATGATTCAATTTATAGATTACAATATACGCTCCCAAATGGTACTATTGCAGACTCAGTTCTTTTCGCTCCGGAACCACTTGGTACTATTGCAATAGATTCTAAATTTCCATTAGAACATTATCAAATAATGGTTAATAAAGATTTATCTAAAGGAGAAAGAGAAACTGCTACAAAATCCTTTAAAATGGATGTAAAGAAACATATAGATGCTATTAGTAGTAAATATATCATAGATGGAGTTACAAGTGATCAAGCTATTATGTTTTTACCTGCAGAAGCGATATTTGCAGAGATTAATGCATATCACTCTGATTTAATAGAATATGCCTATAAAAGAAGAGTTTGGTTAACTAGTCCAACTACTTTAATGTCAACATTAACAGTAATACAAATGATTATTAAGAATATGGAAAAAGATAAGTATACATCTATTATTCATGAAGAATTAAATAAATTAAGCCTAGAATTTGCAAGATATAAAGAACGTTGGGATAAACTATCTAGAAGTATTCAAGCGGTTAATAAAGATGTTGAAAATGTCTCAATTACAACAGATAAAATAAGTAAAAAATTTGAAAGTATTAATAAAGTAGAGTTTAAAGATGCTAAAGAAATAGAAACAACTAAAGAGCTTCTTTAAACTTTTTTTCGTATAAAAAACAATTATTTTTGTATACTAAAAATAAATTAGAATAAATTATATTAGGTGATATTATTAAAAATATAATCATAAGATTAATAGGCTTTGTTATTACTACTATAGGTTTCTTTTACTTTATAGTTTATTCTAATCTGTTTACATTTGGCTATTCTATTAAAGAGTACCTAATATTTATGGCATCTAATATAAAAAATTATACATTAATATTAGGTATTATTCTTTTACTAATTTCTTTTAGAAAGGGGAAAAAACTGTGATATATACATATGATATTTTACTTAATTGGACAAAAGAGGAGAGATTAAAAGAGTTTTATGAATGGACTTTAGAAGATGATTTAGAACATATTAAAAAAATGCCTATTATTAGGATAAGGGAATCTTTATTAAAAGATTTATTAACTTCTAAAATAAAAATAGATAAAACTTTTCTTTCTAAAATAAAATATAAAACAGAAAGTTATTTTCATAATGAAATAGATGTAATAGATTATGCCGTTATTGTTACTACAGAGAAAAAGTCTCTAGCCTTAGAATTAGATAACGAAGGTAATGTTATGTATAAAAGTTGTCTTTTAATCGATGAAGAAGAGGAAGTATTAGAAATAGGTGAAGAGTTAGTAATAATGGATATACCATATGAAGTTATAACAAAAAATAAAAAAGTATCATATCTTACTAGAAAAGAAGAAGAAGAGAAAAAGTTTTTAACTAAAGAGATGAAAAAAATAAAACAAAATAAAGAAGAATCAAAACTAAATTATCTATATAAAGAGTTTTTTGTAGATAATGTGGAATCTTTTAATGATAAATTAACTATATTAGAGAAAGAAATATCTAAAGATTATAACTCATTTCATCATAACCTTTATAATCTTTTAAAATTATCTACAATAAAAAAGAAGTAATTATCTAATTCTTCTATAAGTCTTAGTAGTTTCTTCATCATCACTTTTTTCTCTTAATATTTCTGTATATTCATGATTAGCAATTACTTCTTGAGTATAACTTATTATTAATTTCTCTAATTCTTCTAAATCTATCTTTAATTCTTCTTTTGAAGAATCCTTTTTATATAATAGGAAAGTTATACTTGAAAATCGAAAAAATGTATTGACAAACATATCTTCTATACAGTACACTTTAGTTACTAAAGGGAGGTTCGTCATATGAAAATATATAGAGCATATAAATTTAGATTATATCCAACAGAAGAACAAAGCATATTAATACATAAGACTTTTGGATGTAGTCGTTTTGTTTATAATTATTATTTAAATTATCAAAAAGAAAATGGAGTACAGAAAACATTTGATTTATGTAAAGATTTAAAAGAATTAGAAAACCAATATGAATATCTTAAAGAAGTAGATTCATGTGCCTTAAGAAGTTCTATATTTGATTTAGAAGATGGTTTTAATAACTTCTTT
>CASEWH010000022.1 GCA_949291575.1 uncultured bacterium | reverse complement strand
TCAAGAGATAAAAATGGAGTAGTAGAAAATGTTAAATGGGAAAAATACCATTTAAGTTTTCTACAAGTTTATAAGAAATATAAAAAGGGATTAGAACTTACTAAATTAGAAAAAGAGATGTTAATACTAAGATTAAGAAAAATAGAAGAAATAGATAAGTTAGCGGAAGGAGATGTTGAGTTGATGGAAGTAGCTAATGAATTAAAGAGATTAAGTCTTGATATTAATACAGTAGGGTTTTATGATGAAGCGGAAGAGATGGAAAAGATGATGAATAGTCTTAAAGAAGAAGGCGAGATGCTAGGAGAGAAAAAGGGCATTAAAAAAGGTGCAAAAGAAAGAGAAAAAGCTATTGCTAAATCAATGCTTGCTAAAAAGATGGATATACCATTAATAAGTGAATTAACAGGTCTTTCTAAAAAACAAATAACAATGTTGATGTAAAGGAGAGGTTGAATTAATGGAAGGTTGTGCTTTAAAGAGATTAAGTCTAGATATTAATACAGTAGGTTTTTATGATGAAGCGGAAGAAATGGAAAAAATGATGAATAGTCTTAAAGAAGAAGGAGAAATGCTAGGAGAGAAAAAAGGCATTAAAAAGGGAATTAAGCAGGGTGCTAAAGAAAGAGAAAAATCTATAGCAAAGAATCTTCTTAAAGATGGATTACCTATTCCTAAAGTATGCGAATATACAGGCCTTTCAGAAAATCAAATTGCAAGATTAATGTAAAGGGGATTTTATATTTATGGTCGAAAAGAAAAATTATTACTATAACCTTGATGATATAGGATTATATGATGAAGCGGAAGAGATGGAAAAAATGATGAATAGTCTTAAAGAAGAAGGAGAAATGCTAGGAGAGAAAAAAGGTGCTAATAATGAGAGAAAATCTATTGCAAAGAATCTTCTTAAAGATGGATTACCTATTCCTAAAGTATGCGAATATACAGGCCTTTCAGAAAATCAAATTGCAAGATTAATGTAGGTTAATTATGAGTGAACATTATATGTAGTGTTGCTCTTCCTTTAAGAGTTACTAGACCTTTAGGTCTTTTTGAAGATGGTTATTTTAAGCCTTTTAAAGTATTTATGGATTTTCACCCAATAGAGGATAATATAATTTGTCTATTAAATTGGTTTAAAAAAGATTACTTTAAGAATCCTTTGAATGGAGCATTAATATTTCATAATTATATGATTTAAACTTGTAAAAATAATAAATGTAGTCTAAAATAAGTTATGTAAAATAACTTATTTTTTAGTTAGGCGATGGTATTTATGAAAGACTTTAAGGAAAAATTAAAACTAGTTCCAGAACTACCTGGAAGTTATCAGATGAAAGATAAGAATGGTTATATTATCTATGTAGGTAAAGCTAAGAACTTAAAAAAACGTGTTAGTAGTTACTTTAGAGGTAATGTAACTGGAAAAACTGCAATGCTTGTCCAAGATATTGATGACTTTGAATACATTGTAACTGATAGTGAGTTAGAGAGTTTAATACTTGAAATAAACCTAATTAAAAAATATGATCCTAAATATAATATCTTACTTAAAGATGATAAGAGTTATCCTTATATAGAGTTAACTAATGAAAAGTATCCTAGACTTAGAGTAGTTAGAAATGTTAAAAGGAAAAAGAAAGACCATAAACTATTTGGACCTTATCCTAATGTCACCGCAGCACGTAAAACAGTTAATATGATAAATCGTTTATATCCATTAAGAAAGTGTGAAAAATTACCTAAAAAAGAGTGTTTATATTACCATATAAATGAGTGTTTAGGTTACTGTATTAAAGATATAGACGATGCTACTATTAAGTCTATGACTGATGAGATAACAAGCTTTCTTAAAGGTAATAGTAGTTTTATTAAAGAAAAAATTACCAAAGAAATGGAGAAGGCTAGTCAAGTTTTAAATTATGAGAAAGCTCTTGAGTTAAGAGAAATGTTAACTGATATAGATATAACCTTAACTAAACAAAAGATAGACTTAAAGAAGAATTATAACTTTGATATCTTTAACTATACCGTAGTAGATAATTACTTATCTATAACAGTTTTCTTCATAAGAGAAGGAATACTTTTTGGTAGACATCATGAAACATTACAGACACTAGATAATGTCGTTGATGATATGGAAGAATATATTATTAAATTCTATGAGAAAAATATTCTTGCCCATGAAATATTAATACCAGAAACCTTAAATGCTGAATTACTTAGTGAATATTTAAAAGTAAAGGTACATGTTCCTAAAAGGGGAGAGTTAAAGAAATTAGTTGATTTAGCAGAAGAAAACTCTAAAGTAGTTTTAAATGAAGAGTTAGAGACTATAAAGAAAGATCATAATAAAAAAATTGAAGCTTTAAATGAACTTAAAACACTTCTTGGAGTAGATTCTGTTTCAAGAATGGAAAGTTTTGATAACTCTCATTTATTTGGAACATACTATGTAGGAGCCATGGTTGTATTTCGTGACTTTGAACCATTAAAGAATGATTATCGTAAATATAAGATAAGTACTGATGTTAAAGATGATTTAGGAGCGATGAGAGAAGTATTATATCGAAGATATTTTAAAGCGATTATGGATAATGAAGTCTTACCAGATTTAATAGTGATGGATGGAGGAGAAACACAAGTAAATGTCTGTAAAGAGATACTTTCTAGTTTAAATTTATCTATACCTATAATAGGACTTAAGAAAGATTCACATCATAGAACTAATACTGTTATAGATAGTAATTATAAAATATTAGATATTAAAAGTGATAGTAATTTGTTCCTTTATTTATCTAAAATTCAAGAAGAAGTTCATCGCTTTGCAATTAGTTATCACCGCAATATTAAAAGTAAAGGACTACTTTCTAGTTACTTAGATTTAGTACCAGGAATTGGTGAAGTAAGACGTAAGGAACTATTAAAGAAATTTGGTTCTATGAAAAAAATGAAAGAAGCAAGTATAGAAGAATTAAGTGAAATAGTAGGAGATACTGTTGCAAATAACTTATATCAAGTCTTGCATGAGGAGGAAGAAAATGAAAACAAATAAAAGAGGATTTACAGTAGTAGAATTACTTGTTGTACTCGTTATATTAGGCATATTAATAACTCTTGCTTATATATCTATATCAAGATATATAAATCAAGCTAGAAGCACTACTTATGAAGATTTTGAGAAAAATATTACTAGTGGTGTTACTAATTATTTAATAGATCATACTGGTTCTATTCCAAATGAGGGAGAATCATTAGTAGTTGATGTTGAAAAATTAGTCTGTGAAGGTTATGTAGAGGATCTACAAGATCCAAGAGAATCTAGTAAAACATGTAATTTAGAAAGTTATGCTATTGTCAAAAGAAATGCCAATACAGGTTACAACATGGATATAGATTATGAAGCTTGTCTAGTCTGTGCTGGTTATAAAAGCCCTGCTTGTTCTAATTCTATTGAGGGCATTAGAAGATTAAAAGCAGATTCAACTTGTGAGGTAGACTAATGGGTACTATTAAAGTAATGGATGAAATCCTTGCTAATAAAATTGCAGCAGGAGAAGTAGTAGAAAGATGTTTAAATGTCGTTAAAGAATTAGTAGAAAACTCAATTGATGCTGGGTCTACTGAGATTAAAATAAATTTAATAGACTCTGGTACTAAGAAAATAGTAGTAAGTGATAATGGTATTGGTATGAATAAAGAAGATGCTACTCTTGCTTTCTCACGTCATGCTACTAGTAAATTAAAAGACTTAAATGATTTATTTAATATAGGCACCTTAGGTTTTAGAGGAGAAGCTCTACCATCTATCGCATCAGTTTCTCATATTTATTTACAAACAAGTAAAGATGGAGTAGGAACAAGTATCTCTTTAAATGGTGGTGTAATAGAAAGTGTTGAAAATAGTGATTTAAGTGTAGGTACTACTATTGAAGTAAAAGACTTATTTTATAATACACCTGTAAGATTAAAGTATTTAAAGAATCTTTATACAGAGCTAGCTTTAATAATTGAATATGTTAATAAAATGGCTCTATCATACCCATCTATTAGATTTGTTCTAACTAATAATGATAAAGAACTTCTTAATACAAGTGGAGATGGTAATCTTTTAAAAGTAATTTATGCTGTCTATGGTATTGATGTTACTAAAAAGATGATAGAGATAAGTGGTGAAAATGATGATTATGTTATATCAGGGTATATTGGTTATCCAGAAATAGCAAAGACATCAAGAAATGTTATTACGACATTAGTAAATGGTAGAGTAATTAAGAATTTAGATTTAAATAGATGTCTAATTGATTGTTACCACACTTATATACCTAAAGATAAGTTTCCAATGATAGTTTTAAATATTGATGTAGATCCAATTCTTATAGATATTAATATACATCCTCAAAAGATGGATATTAAGTTCTCTAAAATGGAGAGTTTAAAAGAATTAATTACTAAAGTAATCAGTTTTAAATTAAAAGAAGTACTTCTAGTACCTCATGCTAATATTAGAGATTTAAATACTATTTATGAAGTAGAAGATTCACTTCCTCTTAATACTATTAATTATTATATAGATGAGGAAGAAGAACCTGTTAAAGAAACATCTCCTAATTTAGAAGAGTTATCTTTTGATTTTGATAATGATAATAAAATAACTGGTACTAAATCAGAAGAAGTAGTTGAAGAGGAAAAAGAAGAAGATAATGAATACCGTATTAAAGAAATGATACCTGTAGGTATTGTTCATAAGACTTATATAATCGCTGAGAATAGCAGCGGTATGTTTATAATAGATCAACATGCAGCGGCTGAGCGTATTAACTATGAAAAAGTATTAAATGCTCTATTAAAAGATGATTATAAAATTATAGATTTATTAGTACCAATTAGATTAGAGTACTCGAAAGATGAGTTTATTAAAATTAAAGAACATCTGGATATTTTAAGAAGTATTGGTATTTCCTTAGAAGAGTTTGGTGATAATACTTTTAT
>CASEWH010000021.1 GCA_949291575.1 uncultured bacterium | reverse complement strand
GATGGCAAAACAAGAAAGCAAGATGCACCTTCCTACGATAGATGATTTGTTTACTACTCAAGAAGAGCGAGATAATGCAAATTTAGAAAAAGTTGTAGATATAAAAATTGCTGATATTGATGATTTTCCACAACATCCTTTTCAAGTTATAAAAAATGCAGAAATGGATGAAATGGTAGAAAGTATTAAATCAAAAGGAGTATTAGTACCTGCCATTGTAAGAAAAAAGGAAAATGGTAAATATGAAATGATTTCTGGTCATAGGAGAAAAAAAGCTAGTGAATTAGCAGATTTAGATACTATTCCCTGTATTGTTCGTGATTTAAGTGATGATGAAGCGACAATAATTATGGTTGATAGTAATTTGCAACGTGAAAAATTATTGCCTAGTGAAAAAGCTTTTGCTTATAAGTTAAAAATGGAAGCTTTAAGTCATCAAGGTAAAATAACTTCTCGACAAGTTGTCGAGAAGTCGATAACAGCTGATATAATAGGGAAAGGTAATAATGAAAGTGGCAGACAAGTTCAAAGATATATTAGATTAACTTATCTATTACCTAAACTTTTAAAGTATGTCGATAATTCTGTTATTAAAGATTCAGAAGAATTATCTATTGCATTAAGCCCAGCTGTTGAGATTTCATTTTTAAAAAAGGAAGAACAGAAAAGTTTGCTTGATTATATAGAATTTAATCAAATAACACCATCACAACATCAAGCTATAGAATTAAAAAAGATGAGTGAGTCTAACACATTTACAATAGAAAAAATGAAAAAATTATTAGATGGTGGGAAACCTAATCAAACTCCAACTTTAAAAGTAAGTATGAATAAGCTAAAAACTGTACTCCCAAGTAATTTAAAAAATGATAAAGAAAGGGAGGATTACGTTATAAAGGCTGTTGTATTTTATGATAAGTATCAAAAAAAAATGAAAGAAAGAAATGAGCAGGCTCGATAAGTGGGAGTATGTTATCTAAAAAAAATCCCTTCCTATAACCTACCCTTAAATACTAGCTCTATTACTAACTGAAAAAAATAAACCTAAATATTTCTGAAATAGTACTAGTGACATATATAGATATTGATGTTATTATGTAGGCAAGAGAAGAGGAATGTTTATGAAAAAGAAAAAAATAGTTATTTTAGTAGTAATTTCTGTATTAGTGCTTTGTGTTATAGGCTTTGGAGTTAATAAAATCTTTTTTCAAGATAATAGTGAAATAGTGGAGTCCAAAGAAGAAAAGAAGAGTAAAGATAATGATACAAAGAAGAAAATTCAAGAAAAAGAAGAAAGTTCGGAAGAACAAGAAGCGAAAGAAGAAAGTACTGATGAATTATCAGTAGAAAATGAAGAAGAAAATACTGTTAGTTCAAACAATTCAGAAAGTGATATTAGCAGTAATAGTTCAAGTTCAAGTTATAATTCACAGTCTCAAATTACAAATAATTCTTCTAGTGTTTCTACATCTCAACAAGCTCCATCAACTCCTCAAACACCACCAACAGAGAGCCAAACTCCACCACAAGAGCAACAACCACTTACTGCTTGGGAACAATTAGGCATAAGTAAAGAAGAGTACTATAACACTCCGTTAACTACTGGAGATGAAGTTGCATTTTCTGGTGATATTTCAGTGTGTGAGGCTGAAGTTGATAGCCTTATAGCCAAATACTATAAACAGGGTTTATCTAGAGGTAACAGTTACGATGTTATAGGTAAATATACACATTCACACATAGGATGTGGATTAAATGTTTACATTAATGGAGTAAAGTATTCTTATAGTCAAGCAAAGGCTATGGGATTTAATTAAGAAATATTTAACTTAAGACTTTAATATTAGAATTGAAGTCTTTTTTTATGCAAAAAGAAAGGATGATAAAATGAAAAATAATATAACAAAGATTTTATTAATAGCATTAGCTATTTTTAATGTGTTTACGTTTATGAAAGTAAATGCACAAACAATTCAAGATGAATTATATATTGACTATGATTACCAGTGGTGGGTAGCCACATACAATTGGGGTACAACAGATAGAGTAAAGACACAGGAGAAGATGATTAGAAGAAAATCTGATAATGCTCCTGTTTATTGTATTCAAGCTGACATAAAATTAATATCTGGAGTAGTTAATGGTATTGTCGATGAAGATACAATGGTAAGTATGACTAATTTAAGTAAAGAACAAATGGATAGGATAAGATTAATTGCATACTATGGCTACGGCTATGGAAATCATACTAGTCCAGAGTGGTATTATGCAACCCAAATGCTAATATGGCAAATTACTAATCCAGGATATATATATGCCATTGAAGATAATGATTCTACTTTAACTCCATCAAATAGATATGATAGTTATTATGCAGAAATTAATTCTTTAGTAGATAATCATACTACACAGCCTAGTTTTTATGGACAAAAGTTTGAAATGACTGCTGGTAATACTATTACGATAACTGATACAAATGGAGTGCTATCAAAGTATTATGAAGGGGTAGAAACAGATAATTATTCTGCAAAGATTGATGGTAATAATTTAGTTATTACTGCTAAAACTGGATATGAAGGGGAAATAATGCTTACAACAAAAGAAAATACAAATAGACCAATTTTGTATGAGGGAGCAAATCAATATTGCTTATCAGCAGGAGATCCAGTTGCAGGATTAGCTTATTTAGAGGTTTATGCTAATGTTCCTTTTACAGGTACTAAATATTATGGCAACGATAATACAGGAGTATATATTCCAGAACAAGGTGCTGTTTTTGAACTTTATGATGAAAGTACAGGTGAATTAATAGAAACACTAACTACTGATGAAAATGGTGCAATGAATATTAATCTTGGCTTTGGTAAATATCGCTTACATCAAGTAAAAGGAATTGAAAGTTATAAATTTATTGAAGATTATACATTCGAGGTTACTGCTACACAAACAAAGATAAATGTTATGTTTAAAAATGAAAAGATAAAATCAGACTTAGTATTTACTAAAACAGATTTTTCTACAGATATTGGACTTCCTAATACATTAATTGAAATTTATGATGCCAATACT
>CASEWH010000020.1 GCA_949291575.1 uncultured bacterium | reverse complement strand
TTTAGATTATTATCAAGATAAAGAGAGACTTAAGAGTAGTATATCTTATTATAATGTTTTGAAAAGATGTATTTTATCTAATACTAATTGTGTCTATGATGATGAGAAAAAAATGTGGATAGGGGGAAATGCTACTGATAAGGCGGTTGTTAATTATTTAAGGGAGAAAAAACATAATGTAAGAATAGTTAAACAAGTTCCTTTTGATAGTAAGAATAAGTATTCCTATACTAAAGTATTGGATGGAAGTAAAGAGATAACTTATTATAAAGGTGCCCCTGAAGTATTACTTGATAAATGTAAGTACTATATTTCATCTAGTGGAAAAAATATTCCTTTTGTTAATAAAAATAGACTTGTTAATATAATTGATGAATATGCATCTAAAGGTATTAGAGTCTTAATGCTTGCAATGGATGATGGTAGTGGTTTATCTTTTATATCTTTATTATTTATTAAAGATGAATTAAGAGAAGAAGTTAAAGATGGGATAGAGTTAGTTAGAAAAGCTGGTATTAAGACTGTTATGATAACTGGTGATAATAAAGTAACTGCTAAGTCTATTGCAAAAGATGCAGGAATTATAAACAGTGATAGAGATGTTGTCCTTACTAGTAGTGAGTTAAATAGTATGAGTGATGAAAAGGTTAAAGAGATTATTCCTAAATTATGTGTTGTGGCAAGGGCTTTACCTACTGATAAGAGTAGATTAGTAAGATTAAGTCAAGAGTTAGGTCTTGTTGTAGGGATGACAGGTGATGGTGTTAATGATGCTCCTGCTTTGAAAAAGTGTGATGTTGGTTTTGCTATGGGAAGCGGTACTGAAGTTGCTAAGGAAGCAAGTGATATTATTTTACTTGATAATAATTTTAATTCTATAGTAAAGGCGATTACTTATGGTAGAACAATCTTTAAAAGTATTCGTAAATTTATTATCTTTCAATTAACAGTTAATTTCTGTGCTGTTTTCTTATCAATAGTAGGACCATTTATTGGGGTTGCTAATCCTGTTACTGTTATTCAAATGCTTTGGGTTAATATGGTTATGGATACTCTTGCAGGAATTGCTTTTTCTTATGAAGCACCTCTTTTAGAATATATGGAAGAACCTCCTAAGAAGCGTGATGAGAAAATCTTAAATAGTTATATGATTCATGAGATTGTTTTTACTAGTATTTATTCCTTTTTACTTTGTATCTTCTTCTTAAAGAGTCCTTTTATTCATTCCTTCTTTAGAAGTGGTAGAAATGATATTTATTTTATGAGTGCATTCTTTGGATTATTTATCTTTATGATGATATTTAATAGTTTTAATGCGAGGACAAGTCGTCTTAATATTTTCGCTAACCTTTTATCTAATAAAGTCTTTTTAGGAGTAATTATCTTTATAGTAATAGTGCAAGTTATCCTTATATACTATGGAGGAGATTTGTTTAGAACAACATCTCTTAGTCTAAAAGAAATAGAGATAATGCTAACCTGTGCTTTTTCTGTTATACCTGTAGAGTTCTTTAGAAAGATTTATCTTAAAAGTAAAGGAAAATTAGGTTGTGTTTAAGAAATATTAGTTGTATAATAAAAACACGACTGGGGGAAGAGTATGGAAAAGCTTAGAATTATGAGTTTTGATTTGGATTCTTTTACTTTGGTTAAAAGTAAAGAAGAAAGATCTAAAAGAGTAATAGATTATGTTAGAAATTTAGATATTGACTTGGGAATATTGCAAGGAAATAATAATTTACTATATGATCTTTCTACAAGGTTAGAAGGGTATGATATTATTTATGATTATTACAATAACTTGTTTTTAATGAGAACTATATTAGATGTTATTGATAATTTTTCTTCGGTAGATTATAGTGCTATTGTTACTAAATTTATGGATGATATGATAGCTTTCTGTAGCATTAAAAAACGTAAGAAAGAAAGTTTAGGAAAGCTTAGAGATATACTTAGAGAATATGAAAATATATATTATAAAGTCTTGGCAGGAACATTACAGGATGTAAATATAGATGATTTTTGTAAGAAATATAACCTTGATAATATTTGTAGTGGGCCTAGAAGTAATCATATCCTTGTTTCTAAAGGGTTAGATGCTAGGGGAGTAGATGGTCCTATGATGGAGTCAGTAGAAGTACAACCTATGGTTGTTGATATTACTTATAAGAAAGTGAGAAACGATTATGAAAAATTTAAAAATACTTAGTATGAATTTAGGAAGAGGTTTTGTTCCTATTAAAGATAAGGGAAAAAGAGAATATTTAATGGATTTTATTAAAAAAGAAGATTATGATATTGTTATGTTACAAGGTAATAGAATAGGAAGTAATAGGCTTTTTAAAGATTTAGGATATAGTTATGCTGATTCTTCTAAAAATGTGATTACTCTTGTATCTAAGAGAGAAATTGTTGAAAATAGTTCTACTGATGAATTAAATTGTTCAATAATTTCTAATATTACTAAGCCAGTAGAACTTATTAATGTAAATTGTAAAGATAGTAAGAATTTTGATGATGTTTTTAATATATGTGATTATTATAGTAGACAAGATAGTAAAGGTTTTGTTAGGAGTAGAATAGTTGCAGGGAGATTTCCAAGAGAAGTTGATACAAATGAATTTTGTGATGCATTTGATTTAGAAGATATTTCTACTTTAGTAGGACAGGAGACTCATGCTAAAAATAATAGAGAGATGTTAAATCATTTCTTTATATCTAGGAATTTAGAATGTATGAATATTCATAAATTAGTAGGAATGACAGAAGAATCTAAAATTGGTGAAGCTTATCCTATTGAGGTTACTTTAAAGAAAGTGTTGAAATTGTTGAAATGACTTTCTTTTTCTTTTGTTTTCTGTTAAAATTTAATTGTTTTGAGGTGGTATTATGTTACAAGTAAATAATGTTAGTTTAAAGTTTGATAAAAGAACTTTGTTTAGTGATGTTAATTTAAAATTTACTAATGGTAATTGTTATGGAATAATAGGAGCGAATGGGGCAGGGAAGAGTACCTTTTTAAAGCTTCTTACAGGAGAGATTGATACTACTACTGGGGATATTACAGTTAGTAAGGATGAGAGAATTTCTGTATTAAAACAAGACCATTATCAGTATGATGATATGAGAGTACTAGATGTTGTTATTATGGGTAATGATAGACTTTATAAGATAATGAAAGAAAAAGAAGAGTTATATTCTCATACTGAGTTTACAGAAGAGGATGGGTATAGATTAGCAGACCTTGAAGCAGAGTTTTTAGATATGGATGGTTGGAATGCAGAAAATGATGCGGCTATACTTCTTACTAATTTAGGTGTTAGTGATGAATACTTTGAAAAATGTATGAAAGATATACCTGTTAAGTTAAGGGTTAAAGTTATGTTAGCATCTGCTTTATTTGGTAATCCTGATATTCTTTTATTAGATGAGCCTACTAATAGTTTAGATTTGGATGCTATTAGTTGGTTAGAAGAGTTTATAATTAATTATCCTAATACTGTTATAGTAGTTAGTCATGATAGACATTTCTTAAATAAAGTATGTACTCATATAGTAGATATAGATTATGGTAAGATGAAAATGTATATAGGTAATTATGACTTTTGGTATCAGTCTAGTGAGTTAGCTTTAAAACAAATGAAAGATTCTAATAAGAAGAAAGAAGAAAAGATTAAAGAGTTACAAGACTTTATTGCAAGGTTTAGTGCTAACGCTTCTAAGAGTAGGCAAGCTACTTCTAGAAAGAAGATGTTAGAGAAGATAGAATTAGACGAAATTGTACCTTCATCTAGAAAATATCCTTATATAGATTTTAAGATTACTAAAAATATTGGTAAAGAAGTACTTAAAGTAGAAAATTTAAGTAAAGAAGTAGATGGTAAGAAAATACTTAATAAAATATCTTTTACTATTCTTAGAGGAGATAAAATTGCAATTGTATCTAATAATGATTTAGCGAAGACAACTCTTTTTGATATACTTGCAGGTGTTAGTAAGTGTGATGAAGGAGAAGTAGTGTTTGGTAAGACAATAGAACCTGGTTATTTACCACAAGATAATAGTAGTTATTTTGAGAATGATAAAAATATATTAGAATGGTTAAGTCAGTTCTATAAAATAGATGATGAGACACACTTAAGAGGCTTCTTAGGAAGAATGTTATTTTCAGGTGAAGATGTATTTAAGAAAGTTAGTGTTTTATCTGGAGGGGAGAGGTCAAGATGTATGTTAAGTAAATTAATGCTAGAAGAGCCTAATTTTCTTATATTAGATGAACCTACTAACCATTTAGATTTAGAGAGTATTACATCATTAAATAAAGGACTTGAGAACTTTCAGGGTGAATTAATATTGACTTCAAGAGACCATGAATTAAATCAAACTGTTTGTAATAGAGTTATTGAAATATTAGATGATGGTTCTATTATAGATAGGAGAATGACATTTGATGAGTATTATGAGAGAAAGTAGTTATGAATATAAAAAATATATATACTAATGCTAAAGAAGAGGTTATTGATTTTTTATTAAGAAATTTATCTCAACATAATATTAGTTATGTAAGAGTAGAAGATGAAGTACATTTTTTAGATAAGATTTATAGATTTTATAATAGCAAAGATAATAGTTTAGAAGATACCTTAGAAAAAATTTATAAGACTTTAAATGAATTAGAAGTTTCTAAAAGATTAAGTATTGATGATAATTTAATAGAATGTACTATTGCAGAAGGAAGAGTTGATACTAAGTATCCAATACTTGATTATAATAATAAAAAGAAGTTAATTAAAATGCAAAACAGAAGAAGCAATTTAAAACTTAAAAATAGTAGAAAATAAAAGAGTGATTTTTATAGTTCACTCTTTTACTTTTAAGGCTCCCTTTTCACATCTATTGCCCCAGTAGTCTAAGATCTTATTATCTTTTTTTACTACTATTATCTCACAGTGATTAGGACATCCTTTACATTCTATACCTGTTGTTTCAAAGTTAGAGTTTGTTATTTTAAAGTTAAACTCTTTTTTTATTTCTGTTTTTCTTGCAAGTATTGCACTACCTATCGCTCCCATTAAATGACCATTATCGTCTACTATAATATCTTCATGTAGTAAGTCTTCAAAAGCTTTCTTTACACCGATATTCTTTGATACTCCTCCTTGGAAAATTATTGGTCCTTGTATCTTTTTACCTTTACCTACATTGTTAAGGTAGTTTGATGCAACACTATAACATAGTCCTGCAATGATATCATTTCGTTTATAACCCATCTGTATTTTATGAACTAAGTCAGATTCTGCAAAGACTGTACATCTTGCTGCGATATTTGTTGGATTTTTACTAGTTAGAGCGATTTTACCAAAGTCTTCTACATCTAATCCTAATCTTTTAGCTTGACTAGATAGAAAACTTCCTGTTCCTGCTGCACACAATGTATTCATAGCATAGTCTGTAACTATTCCATTATCTAAGAGAATTATCTTTGAATCTTGTCCTCCTATTTCTAGAATTGTTTTGATGTCTGGATACTTAGATAGAGTACCTATAGCATGGGCAGTTATCTCATTTTTTATACTTGTTGCTCCTAACATAGTCCCTATTAACTTTCTAGCAGATCCTGTTGTACCAACTGATGTTACTTTTATATCTTCTGATATTTGTTCTTCTAAATCCTTTAAAACTTTTTTTACTGCTTTAATAGGATTACCTTCTGTCCATAGATAGGTAGATGCTAAGATATTATTATCATTATCAATAACTACTCCTTTTGTAGAAATAGAACCTATATCAATTCCTAGACTTGCTTCCATTTTCTTCCTCCTTCTTAATCTTTAATAAATCATAAAATGCTTCTATTCTTGTATTTAATCCCTCAACTCCTGTTTGTTCATCAAAAGATAAAAATATAATTGGCATATTATTATTTTTTGCAATATTCATTATTATTGGCATCGCTCCTATTTCTGGAGTACATCCTGTAGGTTTGGTATGAATGATACCATCATATTTATGTTTCTTTAACCAGTAGACTCTATATACATTATCAAGTCCATCTGCTCCTAATGTATATTTACAATACTTTCTTACTTTAAATTTCATAAACCAAGTCATTAACTTCTTTTGCCACAATAAATAACTAAGATTAGTAAATCTTTTTATTTCTATGTTGTAAGATGCTAATAGCTTTTCTAATTCATATGTAGCGAATGGTTCCATTGCTGTATATAATTCTCCTATAATACCTACTTTTAAAGTATCTTTAGGTTTATTAATCTCTACTTTTTTTAATTCTTTCTTTGTTTTATGATAGAGTCTTGTTAGTTTTATAATACTATTTTCCTTATTTGCTTTCTTAATAAAATTATCTTTAATCTTTTTAAAACTGTTCTTATTCTTTTCAAAACCAACTCTTTTTCTTATATAAATATCTATGTTATCTAAATAATAAATATAAAGAAGAGTACTTATTATTTCCTTTATAAGCTTTCTTCTAGTAAGATAAGGGTTTAACTTTAATATAGTTTTATAAAGTTCAGAAAACCTAGCATGATCTTTTTCTGCTATTTGATACATCGTAAAATTATATCCTAAATCTTTTAAAATAGTTTCTTGTACTTCAGCATAGTATCTATATCTACAACCTCCTCCTGCTTGAAATAATACAGTTGCACCTTTATCTAAAGCTTCTATAAAATTACCTAAATTATATTTAAAAGGAACACATACAGTATCTGGAGAATTCTTTGCGCCTAGAGAAATAGTCTCTTTGGTTATTTTAGGCATTTCTATTACTTTTAGATGAGTAGTATTTGTTATTAACTTTCTTATAGGATTAAAATAATTACCGAGTTGAGGGAATGCTACTAATTGTTTCATAAGTGGATTCCTCCTTTTAACATGTCTAGAAAACTTTCTAGTCTTGTAATTACTGCTGTATTATTAGTTAAATCTTCAAACGTTAGAGAAATAGTAGGATGTTTTTTTCTTTTCCTTATAATCATTTCATTAGATAGAGAATCTGGTCCACAGGGGAATGCTGTTAGGATAATAGTACCATCTACTTTGTCTTTGAAATAATTAAAGGCTGAGAGTAATTCTTTATTCATAGTAAAGTGTATTTTAGTAGATATTTTACTACAATTAAAATCTATTAAATCTCTTGGTATTTGATAACTGTAAATAATAGAGATATTATTTTTTTCTAGATAGTTTGTTATGTTTTTACCTATTAAATTATCATTTAAAATATAGGGATGACCTAGTAATAATATCTTTGTTTTATTACTTCTTAATTCTTCTTTAGCTTTCTTTTCCTCACGTCTTTTATAATCCTTTTCTATTTCTTTTGCCTTGTTATAAGCTTCTAAAGACTCTATAATACTAAATCCTAGTTCTTTTCCTATTTTGATAAAACCACTTTTTTCACTGTGATGGTGTTTAATATCAATATTATAATTTAATATCTTTATGTCAGGAAAAGTATTTCTTACAATGTCATATAAAGCATTGAAATTAGTACAGACTTGTTCAGATTTAATTAAAGAATATATTCTTGGTACTAAAATGTAATCACATTTATCTTTTAATTCTTCAATATGTCCTAGATATATCTTCAAAGCAAGACATGATTCATCAATACTTTTTTCTTTACCTAGTATTAGAGTCTTAAGAGTAGTATTATCACTTTCAATAACTTTTACATTTAATTCATTAAAGAAAGCTTTCCATAGGGGAGAATAGTGGTAGTAAAGTAGTGCTTTTGGAAGTCCTATTTTCATTTTGGTATCATTCCTTTCTTTATA
>CASEWH010000019.1 GCA_949291575.1 uncultured bacterium | reverse complement strand
GAAAAAGATTATTCAAATAAATCTTAACAAAGAAAAGAATCCATATATTAGTAAAGGCTCTTATTCTGTTATGGATATAAATACTCATAAAGAGATAAAAGATTTTAAAATCCATGAAGTGTATCTTGAAAATTACAAAGGAATAAGATATAATGGAGGCAATAAAGAAGAAGCGTATCTATCTTTATTTACTGCAGAGTCTTACGAAGAATTAAGAGAAATAGCAGGAGATGATAAGGAGGCATTAAAGATTGTGGATGAATTAGAAAGACTAGGGCTTGATGATAAGTTTGGATTAGCATATGATAATGAGATAATGCAGAAAAAAATGATTAATACTGCTCGTAGTTGGGGATATGATGATGGTAAAGCAGATGGGAAAGCTGAGGGAATAGAAGAAGGGGCTAAAGCAAAAGAAATAGAAATTGCTAAGAATCTTCTTCAAAAAAGAGTATCTCTTGAAATAGTATCAGAAAGTACTGGTTTAAGTATAGAAGAACTAGAGAAATTATAAAAATCTCTAGTTTTTCTTTAAAAAACTGTTGACAAGCTTTCTTCTTATTAATATAATGTTAATAACAGAAACAAATCTGTAATTATTTTTAAGTTTTCTTATTAATAAAACGTTAATAAGAAAAGGAGGAGGTACTTATGAATAATTTAAAATTAATAGTGTTAGAGAATATTAAAGAGTTAGGTGAGAAAGTTAATAGCGATTTAAAGTTGATTAGAGGAGAAAAAACTAATTATATGATAACTGTTAAAAACACTAGATTCTCTAATGGTGAAGGTAAAGTAAAGATAGAAGATACGGTTAGAGATAAAGATATTTATATTATCTCTGATGTTGGTAATTATGATATTACTTATAACATGCATGGTTTTACTCATCATATGGGTCCAGATGAACATTTTGGGGATATTAAAAGAACTATTCTTGCTTTATCTGGTTATCAAGAAAAAATAACCTTAATAATGCCTTTATTATATCAAGCAAGACAACATAAAAGAAAAGGAAGAGAATCACTTGACTGTGCTCTTGCCCTACAAGAATTAGAGCATTTAGGAGTTAATCATATAATTACTTTTGATGCACATGATCCTAATGTTTCTAATGCTATTCCTAATCTTCCTTTTGAAAACTTTTATCCTACTAATACTATTTTAGAAGATTTATTACAAACTGAAGATTTAGAAGATATTTTAGTAATAAGTCCTGATATGGGTGCAATGGAGCGAGCTAGATACTATGCAGAACTTCTAGATAGCGATGTAGGAGTTTTCTATAAAAGACGTGATTTATCTCGCGTTGTTAATGGTAAGAATCCTATAATTGAACATACTTATATGGGTAGTGATGTTAAAGATAAAGATATTTTAGTAGTTGATGATATGATCGCATCAGGTACATCTATGTTAGAAGTAGGAAAAATGTTAAAAGAAAAGGGAGCTAGAAAAGTATATTTTATTGCAACTTTCGCATTATTTACAGAGGGAATAGATGCTTTTGAAAAGGCATATTTAGATAATTCTTTTGATAAACTTTATACCACTAATCTTTCTTATATACCAAAAGAATTTAAAGATAAGCCTTGGTTTCATACAGTAGACTGTTATAAAAATATTGCCGAAATAATTAATGCTTTACATAATAAAGAGTCTCTAACACCTTTATTAAACGGTAAAGAAAAAATATTAAAGTTAAGAGGTGAAAAAACTTTATGAAAATAGGTATCTTTGGAGGTAGTTTTAATCCTCCTCATAAAATGCATAAGACAATTGCTATAGAACTTATTAAAAAACATTATGTAGATAAAGTTATCTTTGTACCAACTGGTAGTAAATATAAGTATAAGAATAATCTTTTAAGTGATAAAGCAAGACTAGAGATGTTAGAGTTAATGTGTCGTGATAATAATAATTTAGAAGTTAGTGATTATGAATTAAAAGAACATGTTGTTTATACTTATGAGACTTTAGATTATTTTAAAAATAAATATAAAGATGATGAGATATATTTTATCTGTGGTAGCGATAATTTAAGTTATATAGATAAGTGGAAGAGGGGCGAAGATATTCTATCTAATAATAAATTATTAGTTATTAAAAGAAATACTTTTGATATTAATACTTTATTAGAAAAATATAAAGACTATAAAGATAATATTATTGTTACAGATATAAAAGAAAATGAAATATCTTCTACTAAAATTAGAGAAATGATATATAATAATAAAAGAACAGAAGATTATTTAGATGATAGTGTTTATTCATATATTAGAGAAAATAATTTATATGGGAGATGATTTGATGGACTTTAAAGAAATTATACATATTTTACAATTAGGACAAAAAACAATTGCGACAATGGAGTCTTGTACTGGTGGTGGTGTAGTAAATGCTATTACTAATTGTGAGGGTGCTAGTGAAGTATTAAAATTTAGTGCTATAACTTATTCTAATGAATATAAAGTTAAAATGGGTGTACCTAAAGAAGTTATTGATAAGTATACTGTTTATAGTATGGAAACTGCTATAGAGATGAGTAAAGCGATTAGTAGTTTTGCAAATAGTAATTATGGTATAGGTATAACAGGTAAACTTAATAAAAGTGACCCTAATAATCCATGTGGTGATGATAATACCGTTTATATTTGTATCTATGATAGAGATAATGATAAATTCTATAAAGAAAAGATGACTGTTAATAAAGAGAGTAGAGCTTTAAATAAAGAACATATTATAGATAAGATTATAACAATATTACTAGATATAATTAAGTAGTTTGTGTTATAATCAATTTATAAAAAAGAGGTGAAGTTTTATGGGAAAAGTTTACAAGAGTGAAGAAGAATTTTTAAAAGATTACAATGCTAAAGACTATGAACAGTTATCAATGACTGCAGATATTCTTTTAATTAGTGTATCTAGTGAAGAAGTAAATAACTATCGTAAAAATAGTAAGAAGATGATGAGTATTCTTTTAGTAAAGAGAGATGATTATCCTTTTAAAGATAAGTGGTGTCTACCTGGAGGATTTTTAGATCCTAATACGGAAACTTTAGAAGAATGTGCTAAAAGGGTTTTAAAAAGAGAAACTAATCTTTCTAATATCTATTTAGAACAGTTATATACTTATGATGCAGTTGATAGAGATCCAAGAACAAGAGTAGTATCAACATCATTTATCGCTTTAGTTGATAAAAATAGATTAACAGAAATGATTAATCCTAATGCTTGTTGGTTTGATGTTATACTTTTTGAAGAAAAAGATAATATTGTAGATATTTCTTTAACTAATGGAGTAGAGACTATTAATCTATCAATTAAAAAAGTCTTAAGAGAAAAGACTACTGATAGATATAGTTTTAAAGCGAGAAAAAATGTTTTGGCGTTTGATCATGATTTAGTAGTATTAGCAGGATTAGAGCGTTTAAAAAATAAATTAAATTATACTGATATAGTCTTTAATATGATGCCTGAATACTTTACTTTAGGAGAGTTACAACAAGTCTATGAAGTAATACTTAATAAGAAGTTATTAGATCCTGCCTTTAGAAGAATTATTAAAGATAAAGTAGTTAAAACTGATAAAATGAGAACTGGAGAAGGACATAGACCATCAGTATTATTTAAATATAGGAAGAAAAATGATTAAGATAAATAGAATAAGATTATTTGTTAATGATAATTTAAAATCAAAGAAAATCTCTGAAATGCTGATATTGTTA
Organism: uncultured bacterium; assembly: GCA_949291575.1. GTDB lineage: Bacteria > Bacillota_I > Bacilli_A > RF39 > UBA660 > Onthousia. The sequence goes on along the minus strand of CASEWH010000019.1, from coordinate 16,329 downwards.
TTAAAAGAAAACGACTTTAAAATCGTTACTAAAAATTATGATCTTGCTATTGCTATAGGTGGAGATGGTGCCTTTTTAAGAATGGTTAAAGAGAGTAACTTCGATAGTAAATGTTATTATATTGGAATAAATACAGGTACTCTTGGATTTGCTCAAGAGATTAGTTTTGATGAGATAGATACCTTTATTAAGAAACTAACTTTAGGAGAGTTAAAGTGTGATAAAATTGGGATAGGAGAAATAGAAGTAGAAACTAAAGAAGGTACTTTTAAGCATTTTACTTTAAATGAGATAGTTTTAAGAGAACAAGAACTTAATACAACTAAATTTAGAGTCTTAATAAATGATGAATTATTAGAAAACTATGTAGGAGATGGACTATTAATATCAACTTCATTTGGTTCAACTGCTTATAATCTTAATTTTGGTGGTTCTATCGTCTATAATACTTTTCATACTCTACAACTTACACCTATCGCTCCATTAAACTCTAAAAGTTATAGAAGTTTACTTAATTCTTTAATAGTTCCTTCTGATAAGATAATTTCTATAAGACCAGAAGTAGTTAGTAAAAATGTTCTTATTAGTATAGATGGAGATAATTATAGATATAATGATGTAATAAGAGTAGATACATATATGAAAGATAAGGAAATTAAAGTCCTTAGAATGAATGATTATGATATGATTAAAAAGATTAATGAGAAGTTTTTAAAGTAATTATATTAGAGATATTTATGTATCTTAACAATATAATTATTTTTTTTAGTTTGTTTTACTTTTCCTATATACTTAAACTTACCATATTTTCTAATGCTAAAAATATCTTCTTCTTTTAAAAGATAGGAAGGATTAGTTAATATTTCATAATTTAAAATAACTTCTTTATTCTTAAATTTATCTTTTACTTTACTTCTAGATGTGTTAGTAATATTAGAAACTATAGTGTCAATTCTTTCACTTTTTATGATTAACTCTAGTTCTTTAAACCTTCTTTTATAATCTTTTAAACTATTAATATCTATTTCTTCTAGTTCAATGTAATTGTTCTTAATCTTATTAAAGTTAGTTAAAAAATAATCTTTCATAGAATCTAATAAATAAAAGTAATAGTTATTGTCATCTATTATAATATCTCCAAATACTTCCTTTTCTATATTTAAAGAGAATATACTACCTAAAATATCTTGATGTCTAAAAGTTTCTTTAGTTACTATTTTAAATAATATTACTTTAGGTAGTTTATCTCTATAAAGAATTACTTTTTCAGCTTCTTCAAAAGGTTTAAAAATATTAAACTCATCCTTTTTTAAGTATTTACTAACTTCTTTTATCTCATTAGGTTCTAAAAAGAAAGTAGGTTCTCCTCTTTTTAATTTATCTATATTCTTTTTTATATTATACATAATTATCACTCTTTTTTATTAATGTTTTTTCTTTTTCTTTATTTATATAATTTATAAGTGTTTCTCCGTCTTTTATTTCTTTTATGGGAAAAATAGAGTTATCATTTAAAACTTTATTACATTCTATGGTAGAATATTCTAAAAATATAGGAGCTAATCTATTTATAGCATTTATTTGTGTAGTAGTTAATCTTTTAGGAAATGTAATAAAAGCATTGTCTACATATTCACTACTTGGAGTAATATTAACGAAGGTTGCTATACCTATTTTTGCAAGAGCCCAAGAAATTTCAAAAATATCTCCTTTAATTAGTTTTTTCTCTAATCTTTTAAGAAGATTTTTTTTCTTTTAAAAATGGTTTTATTAGTTTTGGATGTTCAAAACTAAGGGTTGGATATGGCAAGATAGTTGTATCTATTTGATTAATGGATGTTCTATAAAACAAAATAATTCTTATCTCACTATAACTATTTAATTTTTCTTTATATATCTCAATTGTATTAAACATAATGTTCCTTCTTTCTTGGTGCAAATTATTTTATCACATATTTCTTTTTTTGTTAAATTATTGTACAATAAAGGTGTAAAGGTAGTGATAATATGTATGATGTAGTTGTAGTAGGAGCAGGGCCTGCAGGTCTTTTCGCTTCCTTAAATCTTGCTCGTAATAGTAAATTAAAGGTGTTACTTGTAGATGAAGGAAAGTTTAGTGAAAAACGTGTTTGTCCAATGAATGTTAAAGGAACAGCATGTGTTAATTGTAATCCTTGTAATATTTTATCAGGATATGGTGGAGCGGGGACTTTCTCTGATGGTAAACTTAATTTTATTCCTAAGTTAGGTAAGACAGATTTATTTAAGTATATGGAGAAAAGTGAGGCCTATAAACTAATTGATGAAGTAGAGTCTATCTTTAATGAGTTTCATATGGATAGTGATACTTATCCTAGTAATATGGATGAAGCTTTAAAGCTAGATGAGAAAATTGCAAAGGCAGGGGCTAATCTTTTGATTATTAAACAAAAACATTTAGGAAGTGATTATTTACCTAAATATATTGAAGATATGGAAAATGCTTTAAGAAAATTAGGTGTTACTTTACTTGATAATTTTAAATGTAGCGATATAAGAAAAGAAGAAGATTATTATGTTGTATCTTCTAATAATGGAGAGTATAAAGCTAGAAATGTTATAGTCGCTCCTGGTAGAACAGGTGCTAAATGGGTTCAAGAGCTTGCAGATAAATATAATATTCCATATACATCTCAAAGTATAGAGATTGGTGTTAGAGTAGAAGTTAGAAAAGAGATACTAAAAGAAATTACAGATATTATTTATGATCCAACGATCTTTATTAAGACAAAGACTTATGATGATGAGATTAGAACATTTTGTACTAATCCAGGAGGTTTTGTGGCAAAGGAAAATTACTATGGTTATATTTGTGTAAATGGACATGCTCTAAAAGATGTAAAATCCTCTAATTCTAATTTTGCCTTTATTTCTAAAATTAACTTAACAGAGCCTATTACTAATACTAGAGAATATGGAGAATCTATTGCTAAACTATCTAATACTCTTGGAGGAGGTAAACCTATTTTACAGACTCTTAAAGATTTAAGAAGAGGTAGACGTTCTACTAAAGATAGAATAAAGAAAAATTATGTAGAACCAACTTTAAAAGATTATACAGCAGGAGATTTAGCTTTAGCTTTACCTCATAGAATTATTACTAATATTTTAGAAGGACTTGAAGTCTTAGATAAAATAATACCTGGTGTTAATAATGGAGAGACTCTTCTTTATGGACCAGAGATAAAGTTCTTTAGTAATGAGATTACTACTGATAATAATATGAAAATAGAAAATGAAAATATTTATTTTATAGGAGATGGGGCTGGTAAAGCTGGTAATATTGTTGCAGCGGCAGCGACAGGTTTAATTGCTTCTAAAAATATAATTGAAAGGAATAAATGATGAAAGAGTATATGAAAGAATATATTGGAGAAATTGATAAAAAAATTAATAATAATCATAAATTTAGTAAGGAAGAGATAGATGATTTTCTATTTAAGATGAAGTTATTTCAAAAAGAAAGAGTAATCCATTTAGTAATAACACTATCTTATGTTTTCTTTACAATACTTTTCTTATTTATAACTAAATATATTTTTGCTATGTTTATTATTTTCTTTATATTACTTATCTTTGATGGCTTTTATGTGTATCATTATTTCTTTTTAGAAAATAGCGTTCAATATATGTATAAACAGTATGACAAGATAAAAAGTAAGTAATTATAAGTGGTGATATAAATGATTTTTAGCGTATTAGCTTTTCTATTTTTAGTTATTAGTCTTTGTATTAAGAATCGTAAAAAGTCTTTAGCTGTTCAGTCGTTAAATTGTTTGTGTGAAGCCCTTTATAATTTTGTTATTTCTGCTTATACTGGTGCTATTTTAGGATTAATTAATTTTATTAGAAGTTTTATATATATTAGTAAAGATAAAATTAATAAAGTAATCTATATATTTATTTTAATTCTCTTTGTAAGTATAATTATAATTAATTGTGTTATGACTTGGCAAGGTCTTATATCTATTTTTCCTACGATAGGTTCTTTTATTAGAACTTATTGCTTGTGGCAATCTAATATGAAATTAGTAAGATTATCAGGCATTACAACTGGTGTATTCTATGGTATTTATTATCTTTATTATCATAGTTTCTTTATGGTTTTAGGTGATATAATTTTAATTATTACTGGTATTTATGCTATATGGGTAAATGATATTAGAAAGAAGAAAGTTAATTAAAAATAATAACTTTTCTTTTTTCTTAAATACGTATATAATTATTATAGTAATAATAGAAAGAGGGATAATATGAATTTACAAGGAAAAATTGCAGTTGTTACAGGAGGTGCGATGGGTAATGGTAAAGGTATTGTAGAATCATTACTCAAATATGGAGCATCTGTTGTTATTTTAGATAAGTCAAGTGAATTAACTAATACTGTTAATGAATTAGGTGCTAAAGGACATAAAGTATTAGGTATTAATGTTGATATAAGTAATAAGAACTTATTAGTACAGGTAGTTGATATTATTAAAAAGTACTATGACCATATTGATATCTTAGTAAATAATGCTGGTATTTGTAAGTTAGAGACATTTGAAAATATGACAGATGAGTTACGTGACTTACATTTTGATATTAATATTAAAGGAACATGGAACGTTACTAAAGTATTACTTCCTATGTTAAGAGCAAGTGGAAAGGCAAGTATTATTAATCTATCTAGTGTTACTGGTCCTATGGTTGCAGATTCTGGAGAAGTAGCTTATGCTACTACTAAAGCTGCTCTTGTAGGTTTTACTAAAGCTCTTGCTCGTGAAGAAGTAGACCATAATATTAGAGTTAATGCTATTTTACCTGGATATATTAGAACACCTATGGTTGATGGTATGGCAAAAGAAACTAATGCAAATGACCCTGAAAGTGTAATTAATGGTATTGCTAGTGCTATTCCTATGAAAAGATTAGGAGACCCTAGTGAATTAGGAGAACTTGCATGTTTCCTTGCTAGTGATTCATCTAGTTATATAACAGGAACAAGTATTGTAATAGATGGTGGTTCTACTTTACCTGAGACTGTTACTATGGGAGTTTAAATTTTTGAATAAGGAGGACTAGGTATGAGAAACATTATTATTACTGGCGGTAATGATGGATTAGGCAAAGCTATAGCGAAATTATTAAGCAAAAAAGATAATGTTATTATTATTTCAAGAAAATATGATAATGCTATGAGAATATCAAAAGAAATTCCTAATGCAGAATGTTATACTTGTGATATCACTAAACCAGATGAAGTTAATGATACTATTAAAACTATTATTGAAAACCAAGGAGATATTGATATTTTAATTAATAATGCTGGTGTATGGTTAGCAGGAGATTTAACTGAAAATACTTATGAACAAATCAGCAATTGTATTGATGTAAATACCAAAGGTCCAATTTATATGACAAAAGCAATTCTGCCAAATATGTATGAACAAGGCAAAGGTTTAATTATTAATGTCTGTTCACAAGCAAGTTTTGATAGTGATGACTTTTCTACAGTATACAATGCTTCTAAATGGGCAATGAGAGGATTTAATAGATCAATTCAAAAAAATGTTAGTAAAAGAGGAATCAAGGTTACAGGTTTTTATCCTGGATTTATGCAGACAAATATATTTGAAAAAGCAGGAAATGATTATGATACTTCGACAGGGTTAGAAGTAGAGAAAGTTGCTAAAGCAATTGAGTTTATAATAAATTGTGATGAAGATGTAATTATACCTGAATTTGGTATAAAAGATATTGAAAATTATTAATTGTTAAAAGATGATATTGAGTATTAAAGTTCAATATCATTTTTTGACGAATATTCAATTTTTTATGAAAAAAGAGGCCTTATTACAAAATAAGCCTCTTTAGTAGTAGCCTAATGTTGAATTAGGCAAGAACCTTCAATTTTTTTGAACATAACAGAAGTTATGAATGTCGAAGCTAGGCTGGGGCTACTATCTCCCATTTATAGTATATAATTTTATACTTAATAAATTGTTTTGTCAAACGTTAATTTTCTTTTTTTAAATTATTCTCAAGTATTGTTAACATTTCATTTTTCATTTCATCTGTTGCATTATTCCAAATTATTTCCATAAATACTCCCATACCAGGAAGAGTTACTTCGTCTTTAGAATTAATTGATTCAACTATCGCTTCTTTAATACTTTCCTTATTATCATTCTTAAAATTATTTAAAATATAATCTTTTATACTCATAAAATCATCTCCTAGACATATCTTTACCAATATTTTTAAAATTATACTATAATTTTTATATTCTTTAGTATATAATTAAAACAGAGGTGATAATATGTCAACAGGAATGATTATAGGTATTGTAATAGTTGCAATTATTGTAATATTAGTAATTTGGTATATTGCAACATATAATTCATTAGTACAACTTAGAAATAGAGTTAAAGATCAATGGAGTCAAATTGATGTTCAATTAAAAAGAAGAGCAGATTTAATTCCTAATTTAGTAGAGACTGTTAAAGGCTATGCTAAACATGAAAGTTCTACTTTAGATGCAGTTATTAATGCAAGAAATAGTTTTAATACAGCATCAACTAAAGAAGAAGAGATAAAAGCTAGTGGTGAATTAACTGGTATGTTAAATAGACTATTCGCTTTAGCAGAAGCATATCCAGATTTAAAAGCTAATCAGAACTTTGTTTCTCTTCAAAATGATTTAAGAGATACTGAAGATAAGATTAGTACAATGAGACAATTTTATAATGATACAGTACTTACTTATAATAATAAAGTGCAAACTATTCCAAGTAATATAGTTGCTAGTATTTCTCATTTTAAAGAAGAAGATTTCTTTGAAATAGATGAGAAAGATAAAGAGACACCTAAAGTATCATTTTAAGACTTGCTTTATGCAAGCTTTTTTTCTAAGGAGTGAATGGTTATGAGTAAAAATAAAATCTCAATTATAATAGTTATAGCAGTACTTGTTATTATGTTTTTACCAGTAGGATTTTCTTTATTTGATGGAGAGCCTACTGATAAGTTTTTAAGTGAGATAGAAATACTTGATAATGGTTCTATTAAGGTGAGAGAACTTATTAAAATGAATGGTGAGTATAATGGTATGGAACGTGATGTTAGTTACGCTAGTTATAGTAATGAACCATATAATGGAGATATAAGTGCAATAGAAGGAAATAGTGCTTTATATGATGGTAGTAGTATTATAGATGTTAAAGCAGGTTCTATTAGTGATGATGGAGACCTTACATTTGATGACTTTAATAGAGATATTAACTATTTTGATGAAGTTAGTTATGCTAGTAATGGGACATCTTCTAAATATACATTTAAAACCTTTATGGATGAAGTTAATTTAAAACTTTTCAATCCTAGTGATTTAGATGAAATCTTTTATATTGAATATACTGTAACAGATGTAGTAGTTGTTCATAACGATATTGCAGAACTTGCTTGGAATACACTAGGTGATGGTTATAGAGAAAATATAGGAGATTATGAAGTTAAAGTAGTATTACCTAATAGTGATGGCGATTATAGAGTATGGTTACATGGACCTTTAAATGGTGATATAGAAAGAACTAATAATAAAGAAGCGATAGGTACCTTTAACTTTTTAGGTGCATATAATCCAGTTAGTGTTAGATTAATATTTGATAAGTCTTTAGTTCCTAATGCTACTAAAGTTAGTGGTTTAACTGCTAAAAATGCTATTATTGATTATCAAACTGAACTTAGTGATGAAGCGAATAAGGAAAGAGAAAAAATTCAAAGACAAAATATGATATTAATAATATCAAGTAGTGTTTGGGCTTTAATTGCAATTAGTCTTGCAGTTGGTGTTTATTTAAGAGAGAAAAAAATGAAGAAGACTGCCTTTAATATGGAATACTTTAGAGATTTTCCTGCTAGTTATGGTCCTGAAGTATTAGAGTATTTACTTGATAAGAATGTAACAGAGAAGAGCTTATCGGCAACAATATTAAATTTAATCTATAAGAAAGTATTAAAAGTAGAAGTTATTGATAGAAAGTTAAAAGATGATTATAAACTAGTATTACAAGAATATGATGAATCTACTTTAACAGAAACAGAAAAGATAGCATTAAACTTAATAATTAATGAGGTAGGTAATAGTAAAGAAGTAGTTCTTTCTACTATAAAGAAGCATTGTTCTACTTTAAGTAATGCTAATAATGTAATGGATTTATATAATGATTTTATAAGGAAAAGTAAATCTTTAGGTAAAAGTGAGAAATTCTTTGCTACAACTCCAGGTTTAGTAGCTTTCTCAGTTATCTTTAGTTTATTAGGACTTGTCTTAACATTTATTAGTTTTGCTTTAGATTTATCTTGGCTTGGAATAATAATTATTATTCTTATGATAGTATTAATTATCTTTGTTATAACTAGAAAGTTCTATACTAAAAAGGGTGCAGAACATTATGCTAAATGGATGGCTCATAAGAAATTCTTAGAAGACTTTAGTAGATTTAATGAAAAAGAGTTACCTGAGGTAACTTTATGGGATAAGTATTTAGTATATGCAGTTGTTTTAGACTGTGCAGATAAACTTTCTAAAGAAATGGAACTTAGAATGCCTAATATGGATACAAGTGATACTACTTATGTAGGTTATAATCCTTATATGACTCATTTTTTTATAACATCTAATATTTATTCTAGTATAAATAGTGGAATCCATACTGCAGTTGCATCATCACGTTCCTCAATCGCTGCGAGTCAAGCTTCAAGTGGAGGTGGCTTTGGAGGCGGTTCCATTGGTGGCGGTGGTTCCTTTGGAGGTGGAGGCGGTGGAGGTCGTTTCTAATCCTCAAGAAAACATAATATAATCTTAATAATTACATAAGTATTTTCTAAATAACAATAGTGAGTACAATTAGGAAAGATAATAAGCTCACTATTTGTTATTTTTTTATGCATTAATTTACCATCTTTTAGAGGGGTATCAGTATCTTTTTCTCCCCATAGTATTAGGGTATTGGTATTAATAGAAGATAAGTAATTAGTTAAATCTAAATTAACAATATTTTTAAAAGTCTCTCGCATATTTTCGTCTAAAGCTTGATAATCACTACTTGAAAACTTATTAAATAAATAAGTCTTAAATTTATGTTTAATTTTTTTAGGAAGATAGTTTGCAAGATTTTGTAGAGTTTTATATAGTTTAAGTCTAAACTTTTTATTTAAAGTCATCCTAGGTTTAATTCCTGCACTATCTATTAATATTAAGTTATTAATAGAGACATTATATTTAGAAGATAGGAGTATGGCAATTCTTCCTCCAAAAGAGTGGGCAATTATATTAGGATTAGATATTTTTAAATCATTAAAGAACTTTATAATCATTTTTGTATAATCATCCATAGTAAGATTATAATTAGGAAATTTAGTTTCTCCAAAACCTGGATAATCTATAATATAAACAGTATAATCTATCTTTAAAACATTTATCATTTCTAAAAAAGTATTTCTAGTTTCTCCCCATCCAGGTAGTATTACAATTACATCTTTAGAGTCACCATACTTTTGATAAGATAAATTTATATCTTTATAGTCAATAGTCATATTCAACACCTATTATAAGATATGTAAATATTAAGAATTGTTTAATAAAAAAACAAAAAATTACTTTTGCTTTTTCCTCTAATAAATTATACATTAATACTTTTTAATATTCTAATGAAGTGATTAGCTTCTCTTAAAACATGATCTACTAGAAGGGGAACAATTATACTTTTAATTTTACAATTTAGTATTCCTTCTTCACCTGCTATTTTAAAGTTTCTAAAACTAATAGTTTCATTTAAACTAATATTTTTAAGATTAGGTTGATAATTATTAAATTGTTTTAGAATAGATTCATATTCTTCTGCATATTTATTAGCTTGTTTAATTAGTTCTTTTTCAGTTGGATCAAGTAATCCTCTTATAAACTCAGCATGTTCTTTCATAATGTTATTCCAGAATAACTCCTGTTCATAAATATAGTTTCTATCAAATGGTTCTTTCTTTTCTATTTTATTTAGTAAGTTATAATACATTTTCGCTTCATTAATTATATGAGTGATTAACAAAGGATAATTGGTTGTATATATTTTACAAGATAAAACATTATTTAATATATTAGTTTTAAAAGAAATTAAGTTTTGAATAAGGGGTAGTGTTCTTCTATTTATATTGCTAATACTATTTATTAATCTTTCATTTACATTGATCATTCCACTTCTTAACTCTATTTGTTTTCTAGTTATATTACTATCAATTTCTATTCCTGATAAATTACTTGTTTTCATCTCTGCTTCTAAAGTATTATCAGTAATCATTTCACCAGAATTTAGAAAATTTTGACTTATATTGTTATTCGCTAGTTCCACTATTCTTGATAGAATGTTAGAAAAGTTTTTTGAAAATCATGAGCTATTCTTTTTAAGTCTTTATCTTTTTCCATAAAAGCAGTCTCTAAAAAGAAACTATGTTCTTTCATAATACGGTCAAAAAATAAGTGTAATTCTAAAGATAATCTTACATAATCAGTTTGATTCATTTATTTTCCTAATAAAAATATATGTGTATTAATTTTAGAAAATTCTATAATAAAATATGTTTTTATGAAAAGGTTATTTGATACTAGTTTTTTAAACCTTTTCTTTCCTTTATCTTCTTATAAATATAAGTAATTATTAATACTCCTAATAATATATAAATAGGTACTTTTAATTTCTTAACAAAATCATCTAAGATAATCCAATTATTACCTAAAGCATAACCAACATAAACGAAAGCGAAGGTCCAAGGAATGCTACCTAATGTTGTGTATATGACAAATTTAAGAAAAGGAACTTTACTAACTCCCATGGGTAAGGAGATAAGTGTTCTAATGATAGGAAAGTTTCTTCCGATAAATGCAGCCCATGGTCCATATTTATTAAACCATTTATCACATTTATCTATATCTTCTTCTTTCATAAAGAAAAACTTACCATAAGTCTTTATAAAAGGTCTTCCTCCAAAATATCCAAAAGCATAAATAATAATGGCACAAAATACACTACCTAAAACTCCTATTAGAAGAGCCATAGAAAAAGAAAAGAAACCTCTACCTGCAAGTATACCTGCTGTTGCAAGTATTAACTCACTTGGAATAATAATTATAACTGCTTCCAGTACCATTCCAATAAACATACCTAAATAACCTAGATTAGTCATTAAAGAAGTAATGTATGAGTCCATAGTATCACCTTTAATTAAATATATGTTAAAAATTAATTGTTTATCTCATAAATATTAAGTATAATTTTAGTAAATAATAATACTGAGGTGTTTAGAGTGAAAATTAAACCATTAAGAGTCTTAATTATAGTAACTATATTTATTAGTGTAATATCTTTAGGTTGTGGTATCTTTATTTATAACGATATGAAGGAAAGAGAAGAAGCGTCTTTAAATGTTTCTAATACCAGAAAATCTTTAATAAAAGATGAGGATGTTTTAATTAAAATAAAATCTAATTATGGAAGTGCTGTTAAGACTACTAAAGATACTAAACTTTATATAAATGATAATGGCAAGTATAAAGATGTTGGTAATATAAATAAAGATAATATATTAGAACTTGAATCTATTGATAACATTAATTTAGATAATAAATATTTTAAATTATTAGCTAATGATTATTATGTGTCTTATAAAGATGTAGAACCTACTGATGAATCTATTAATAAAAGATATCTTAACTATATAGAGTTTCCTATAGAAGTTACTACTAAAGAAAGTGCTGTTTATTATGATGAGAATTTTAATGAAGTTTTTACAATAAACATCCCTGTAACTTCTAAAGTTATTGTTAATTTAGATGATTATTATGGTATATCCTTATTATCAAGATTAGTTTATGTCAAAAAAGAAGATGTTAGTAATACAGTAGAAGGTGATAGTAGTGAAGAAATAGCAGAATCTATCCCTGCCATACTTTATCATTTTATTTATTTAGAGGGAGATACTAGTTGTAACAATATTATTTGTCATAGTGAAGAACAGATAGATTCACATTTTAAGTTTTTAGCTGATAATAACGTTTTTACACTAAATACTAGTGAAGTATTAAGCTTTATAAAGGGTGAGATTAATTTTCCTAAGAAGTCTATTTTAATTACAATAGATGATGGGGCAAGAGCGGAGAATTTTATTCCTTTTTTAGAGGAATATCAGTTAAATGCAACTTTATTTTTAGTTAGTTCCTGGTATCCTGTTAGTAAGTTTGAATCATCTTATTTAGAGATAGCAAGTCACACTCATAATATGCATACAACAGGTGTTTGTCCTACAGGTCAAGGTGGTGGGATTAACTGTTTACCTGAAAGTGAAATCTTAAACGATTTAAAACTTAGTAGAGAAACTTTAAATAATACAAAAGCCTTTTGTTTTCCTTTTTATGAGTACAGTGATTATTCTATTAATCTAGTAAAAGAAGCAGGGTTTGAAATGGCTTTTATTGGCGGTTCAACTAAAATAAAAAAAGGTATAGACCCTTATAAAATACCAAGATATCCTATTTTAAGTAGTTTTTGTGTTGATTATATAAGTAATTTAGTATTAGGTTAATATTTACGAAAATTCGTAACTAATTTATTACATATTTTTCTTGTTATGCAGAAATTAATGTGATACTCTATATGTAGGAACATTTATGTGGGTGTCGCCTCCTATCCTATAGGAAAGGAGAAAAAGGCATGAAAACAAAGACTTTTATTATAAAAGTGCTAAAGCTCATACCTGTTATTTTATTTAGTCTTGCTTTCTTAGTTCTAACCTTCAAAATAAAATAGACACTCATCAATAGCATTGAGAGTGCTTTAACCAATTAAAACATTGGAGGGACATTCACGTGCAAAAATAAATGTTCCTCATTTTTTATTTTATGAAGAATCTCTTCATATATACATTGTAACATAATTTTTTCTAAATAGATAGATAAAAACATAATTTTATTATATAATTAAATTAGAACTATAGAAAAGAGTGATAATAATATATGAAGAAAATAATGGATGGAAATGAAGCTTGTAGTTATGTTTCATATAATTTTACAGAAGTAGCAGGTATTTATCCAATAACTCCTGCATCTCCTATGGCGGAACTTACTGATAAATGGGCAAGTGAGGGGAAGCTTAATTACTTTAATCAACCTGTTAAAGTAGTAGAAATGGAAAGTGAAGCAGGGGCTGCTGGTATGGTTCATGGTTCACTTCAAACAGGATGTTTAACTACTACTTATACAGCTAGCCAGGGCCTTTTATTAATGATACCTAATATGTATAAAATAGCAGGAGAATTACTTCCTTGTGTTATTAATGTGGCTGCAAGAAGTCTTGCAACTCATGCTTTATCAATTTTTGGGGATCATCAAGATGTATATGCTGCTAGAAGTACGGGTTTTGCAATACTTGCTTCTTCATCTGTTCAAGAAGTAATGGATTTAACTGGAGTTGCTCATCTATCTGCTATTAAAGGTAGAGTTCCTTTTATGAATTTTTTTGATGGTTTTAGAACAAGTCATGAGTTACAGAAAATAGATTTTATTGATACTGATAAATTGAAAAAACTAGTTGATAAGAAAGCTCTTGATGCTTTTCGTAAGAGAAGTCTTCATCCAGATAACCCTGTAACTAGAGGGACTAGTGAAAATGATGATATATATTTCCAAGCGACAGAAGTTAGAAATAAATATTATTTAGAACTACCTGATATTGTTAACGAGTATATGCAGGAGGTCAATAAAATAACAGGAAGAAACTATGCACCATTTAACTATTATGGTAGAAGAGATGCTACTAAAGTAATAGTTGCCATGGGTAGTGTTTGTGAGACTATTAAAGAGGTAGTAGATTACTTAAATGACAATGGAGAGAAAGTTGGAGTAGTAGAAGTACATTTATATAGACCTTTTTCAAGAGAATATTTCTTAAAGAGCATTCCTAAAACTGTTAAAATGATTGCAGTACTAGACCGTACTAAAGAAGCGGGAAGTACAGGAGAACCATTATTCCTTGATGTAGATAATATTATTAAATCATTAGGTAGTGATATTAAAGTAGTAGGTGGTAGATATGGTTTATCTAGTAAAGATACTACTCCATCTATGATAAAAGCGATATACGATAATTTAGAGATGCTTAATCATAATTTTACTATTGGAATAGAAGATGATGTTACTAATTTAAGTATTCCTTATGATAAAAACTTTAATTTACCTCATAGGGGACAAACATCATTCCTTGTTTATGGTTATGGTAGTGATGGAATGGTTTCCGCTTGTAAAGATTTAATGAAGATAACAGGAGACTCTACTGATGCTTATGTTCAAGGGTATTTCCAATATGATTCTAAAAAATCAGGTGGTGTTACTCTTAGTCATTTAAGATTTTCTAAGACTCCTATTAGATCTACTTATTATGTAGGAAAAGCTAAGTTATTAGTTTGTACTCAAGATGCTTATCTTACTAAATTTAGATTTATTAATAAGATAAAAAAGAATGGTGTATTTCTTCTTAATAGTAGTAAGACTGATGATGAGATACTTTCTATGATTAGTAGTGAAGATAAGAAATATATCTTAGACAATAATATTAAAGTCTATGTAGTTAATGCCCATAAAGTTGCTAAGAAAGAAGGACTTGGTAATAAGATAAGTGCTATTATGGAAGCTTTAATCTTTAAATTTGGTCATATTCTTGATAGTGATTATGCTATTAATAAAATGAAAGATAATCTTGATAGTAGATTTAAACTTAAGGGTAATAATCTAGCAGAAAAAAATAAAAATGCTGTTGATAATGCTATTAATACAACTCATTTACTTAAGATAGAAGAAAGTACTGATGACTATGTAAAGGTGAGTGAAGTTAGTTCTAGCTTGTTTGACATTATCGATAAAAGAGAAGGAGACAGCCTACCTGTTAGTGCTTTCTTAGATAGACCTGATGGTACTGTTGATGGAGGCTTATCTCGTCTTGAAAAACGTGATATTAGTGAAGTTGTACCTAAATATAAAAGTGAAAACTGTATTAGTTGTAACTTATGTTCTCTAGTTTGTCCTCATGCTGTTATTAGACCAATGTTATTAGATGAAGAAGAAGTGGAAAAGGCTCCTAATAGTTTAAATGATAAACTACTTGATAGTCATTTAAAAGATAACTTAAAATATACAATTGCTGTTAGTTATAAAGATTGTACTGGCTGTGGCTTATGTGCTAATATTTGTCCTAGTAAGAAGGGTGCTAAGGCATTAGAGATGGTAAGTAAAGAAAAAATTGTTAATGATATTACTTTAAAAGAGTCTGAATACTTATTTAATGAAGTATCAGAAAAAGATGTGATGAGTGTTAGTACTGTTAAAGGTAGTCAGTTTAAGAGACCTAGATTTGAATTTAGTGGAGCATGTGCTGGTTGTGGGGAGACTCCATACTTGAAGTTATTAACTCAATTATTTGGAGATAGACTTGTAATTGCTAATGCTACAGGATGTTCATCAATATATGGTGCCTCTAGTCCATCTACTCCTTATAGTGTTCCATGGGCTAATTCTTTATTTGAAGATAATGCTGAGTTTGGTTTTGGTATGAAAATAGCTGATGAAGTAAAGAAAAATCAATTAAAGAATATAATAAATGAAAATATTTCTAAAGTAGATGAAGAAGAAAAAGATATCTATTTAGACTATGTTAATGATATTAATGTAGATACTGCTAAAGCATTACTTTCTGTTATTCCTCATACTAAGATTAAGCCTTTAAAATCTCTAAAGAAATATATTATGCCTATTTCTTTATGGGCTGTAGGTGGAGATGGTTGGGCTTATGATATAGGATATAACGGAATAGACCATGTTCTAAACAGTGGAGAAAATGTTAATATCTTAGTACTTGATACAGAAGTTTATTCTAATACAGGTGGTCAAGCAAGTAAATCTAGTAGAATGGGAGCTGTTGCAAAATTTGCTTCATCAGGTAAAAAGACTGCTAAAAAAGATCTTTTGAAAATTGCTTTAACTAATCCTAATGTCTATGTAGGGGCAATATCACTTGGCGCTAACCCTGCCGCTACAGTTAAAGTAATGCTAGAAGCTGAAAAATATAATGGACCAAGTATAATAGTGGCATACTCTCCTTGTATTGCTTGGGGGATTTTAAAAGGAATGAGTAATTCTATTGATGAAGAGAAGAAAGCGACAAGTAGTGGATATTTCCCAATATTCCATTATAATCCAGATACTAAAGAGTT
>CASEWH010000018.1 GCA_949291575.1 uncultured bacterium | reverse complement strand
TTTATTAGTAATTAGTTTCTTTTTATTTCTAGCGAAACTTCCCCAAAGAATAAAGACTATAGGCTCTTCTTTTTTATCTAATAGTTCTATTATCTTATCAGTAAATATTTCCCAACCTTTATCTTTATGAGATGCTGCCATATTCGCTTCTACTGTTAATACGGCATTAAGAAGTAATACTCCTTGATCTGCCCAGGGAATAAGACTACTTGTTTTAGGAAAAGGTATTCCTAAGTCATCATTTAATTCTTTAAAGATATTTTGTAGTGAAGGTGGTTTTCTAATACCATTTTTTACTGAAAAAGATAATCCTTCTGCTTGATGTTCTCCATGGTATGGGTCTTGTCCTAGTATTACTACTTTAACATCTTTATAGGCAGTATGTCTTAAGGCATTAAATATCTCATTTTTAGGTGGATAAATAGTCTTTTCTTTATATTCTTTATTAACAAAATCTATTAGTTTTTTAAAATAATCTTTATTATATTCTTCTTTTAAATAAATATCCCAATCATTTCCAATCATATTAATCTCCTACTTATGATAATTTTCATTATTTCTTATTTTATATGTTCTATATATTTGTTCTAATAATATTACTCTAAATAATTGATGAGGAAAAGTTAGTTTAGAAAAAGATAAACTAAAGTTAGCACGTTTTTTTACTTCTTCACTTAAGCCATAACTTCCTCCTATTATAAAGGTTATATTACTATTAACTGCTTCTAATCTACATAATTTATTAGTAAGTTCTACTGATGATAGTTCTTGTCCATTAATGTCAAGAATGATTACATTATCAGTTTCTTTTAAGTGCTTTAAAATGAGTTTTCCTTCCTCTTTTTTTACTTTATCTATTTCATTGTAACTTATATCAGGTAGTTCTACTATGTCTAATTTTGTATATTTAGATAGTCTTTTTTTATATTCATCTATGGCGTCATTTAAATATTTTTCTTTTATCTTACCTACACATATTAACTTCATTATACACCTCTATTTCTTCTAGGGCTTCACTTTGTTTAGCGACTACTATTTTTATATCACTTCGATCTTTTAAAGTTTCTCTTGAGGTATTGTAAGCGATTTCTTCTTTGTTATTGTGTTCACTAAGGTGAGCGAGTATTATGTATTTAGTATTATCTCCTACTAATTTTTTTAGATACTTAGCAGTAGTATCATTAGATAAATGGCCTTCATCGCTTATTATTCTTTGTTTTAGATAGTAGGGATATGGTCCATCCATTAACATCTTCTCATCATGATTACTTTCTATATAATAAATATTTTTATTTTCAAGTAACGGGAAATACTTACGATTTAAATAACCTGTATCTGTTATATAGACTAGAGAATCATTATCTTCAGTTATTAAGAAACCAACAGATCCCTTAGCATCGTGACTTGTTTTAAATACATTTATTTCGGTATTATTTAAATGTATTAAAGGATTATAAAGTTCTACTCTATCATTATCGATATCTACTGTTAATTCTTTTATGATGTCTTTATTAGTATATATTTTAAAGTTTGTACGTTTTAATAATACTTTAAGGCCACTTGTATGGTCATTATGGGCATGGGTTAAAAGTAAAGCATCTATGTCATCTGTAATTAAATTCATCTTCTCTAATTCTTTTTTTAATCTCTGATAAGTAATTCCTATATCAATAAGAAAGCGAGTAGATTTTGTTTCAATTAACGAACAGTTTCCTTTAGATCCACTCGCTAGTACTTTTATTTTCATTAGAATAAACTCATTGGATTCATTGAAGATGAACCACGACTATATGGATAACCTCTCCATAATCCAAAGTGAAGATGAACTCCTGTTGCTGCTCCTGTTCTACCCATAGAGCCTATTGTATCTCCTTGTGATACTTCTTGACCTACACTAACATAACGTTCTGCAAGGTGGGCATACATTGTATAGTAACCGTTGTTATGGTTAATAACAATATATTCACCATTATCATATTTATAGCTTGAAGCGACTACAATACCATTATTTGAAGCATAGATTGGTGAACCAAAACCTGCTCCTGCAATATCCATACCATCATGTAGAGTTCCCCAACGATATCCATAAGGACTACTTACATAGTATGGAGTTCTAGTTGGCCATAACCAGTATCCTTCTACTTTACTATTACTACTAAGGCCACTGTTTACACCGCCACTGCCACCTCTTTGTTTAGTTCCTTTTACTATTATTCTTTTTATTGGTTCTTTTAATACTTGAGTAGCACCATTATCAATAACAGCACTTTCTACTTGACCATTAACTTTTTGAACTTTAGATGTTACTAGTTGAGAGCCTACTACACCTTCTTGAATAGTTTCTTCATAATTAGAATACTTTGTATTATCATATCTTGTTTCTGTTTCATAAGGTATATCTTGAGCCCGTACTTGATGGTCTATTTCTACTAATCTAAATTGTGGTTTAATGATACTTATAGTAACATTTTGTCCTTCATATAAAAGGTTATTAGCATCAGTAAACTCTGGATTTGCAATTAAAAATTCTTCGTTAGATAATTTATTATTAAAAGCGACATCACTAATTGTGTCTCCTGATTGTACAGTATATTTTTGTTGTTCATCAAGAGTTCCAAATAATAGATATTTACTTAGATCATCTACATTCTCATAAATTGTTTCATCTGATGGAATATTTGTTTCTTTAACTGTTACTTTATTTTCTATATATATATTTTCAATAACAGTACCTGTATCGCCACTTTCTATTTCTTTTTGGTCGTTATTAAGATATTTATCATAACTATCACTATCTACAAATGATCTTATTGTTTTATCCATTGCTTCTTCAAAGACTTCTTTATCAAGGACATAGATAGTTTGGTCTTTCCCTTCTACTGTTTCTCCCTCTTCATTAGTAGTATCAATACCTTCTATAGTTATTTCATAACCTTTAATAGTAAATGGTTCTATATCTTTAATCTTATTATATATTTCTTTAGTTGTAGAGATATTTTCATTGTAAGTTACATCTTTTACTACTTCTAAATCTTCGGGTGCATATACTTTATCGGCATTATATTTATCTTTTAAGGTTTGTTGTTCTTTGTCTATATATTCATCAAGGGAATCTTTATCACTAATTAATCCTACTGATTTACCTGCTAAATAGACTCTGTATACATTTTTAGGAGTTAATGTTTCTTCTTTTGGTACTATAAACATTATAATTAAACTTACCATTAAAGCAATTACTATAGTCATTATAGTTTTTATATTCATCTTATTCCTCCTCTATTTCATTTTTACTCATATTTAAGAATGTTGAAGTGTCTTTCTTGAATAGTAGTTGGATTGTCGCTTGTGGTCCACTACGATGCTTAGCGATGATAAATTCACTGATACTAGTTGCATCATTTTTAGCTTCCTTATTGTAGTAATCATCACGATAAAGAAATCCAACAAGGTCAGCATCTTGCTCTATTGAACCTGATTCTCTTAAGTCTGATAACATTGGTCTTTTATCTTCTCTTCCTTCAACACTACGAGATAATTGAGCTAAAGAGATTACAGGAATATGTAATTCCATTGCTAGGGTTTTTAGACTACGAGAGATATCTGCTACTTCTTGTTGACGATTAGCACCATAGTTTTTACCACCTGATATCAATTGTAGGTAGTCGATTATTACTAGGTCTAATCCATCAGAAGATGATGCTAAACGACGACATTTAGCACGAATTTCTCCTATTGTTATACCTGGTGTATCATCTATATAAAGTTTGGCATTGCTTAACTGACTAACTGCTTGGTCAAACCTTTTCCAGTCATTATTTAACATTTTACCTGTTCTAAGTTTATAACCTTCTATTTGACCTAGAGATGAGATAATACGGCTTGCTAATTGCTCGGCACCCATTTCAAGGTTGAATACGGCTACTGTTTTATCAGTATGAGTTGTAACATAGGTTGCAAGATTTAAAGCGAAAGCAGTTTTACCCATACCAGGACGAGCGGCAAGAATTATAAGCTCATTTTCATGAAGTCCTGCTGTTACTTTATCAATATCATACCATCCTGTAGGGATACCTGTTATTTCTCCTTTAGTTTCTGCTAGTTTTTGTAAGTCTTCTTCTGTTTTTTCTAGAACTTTTTGGATTGACTTAAACTCACTAGCTTTTCTATTTTTAGCGATTGTTAGTATTTTACGTTCGGCATCGTCTAAGATGTCACCAATACTTTCCTCGCTGTTATAACCTGTTGATGCGATAGATTCTGCTGTTTCTATCAATCTTCTAAGAAGTGATGTATTCTCTACTTCTTTTATATAGTATTCTATATTACTTGCTGTTGGAACAAAGGTTGTTATTTCTGTTAAGTAGGTAACTCCCCCTACATCATTCAAATAGTCTAATTTAGTTAAAGTAGTAGTTAAAGTAGTTAAATCTACTGGAGTTTTTTCTTCTACTAATTTTTTTAATGCTGTAAATATTTTAGAATTTCTAGCATCATAGAAGTCTGTTTCATCTAAAGTTTCAATTGCCATTAATAAAGCATTATTTGATAAGAAACATGCACCTAAGACACTTTTTTCTGCTTCTAAATTTTGTGGGGCTTGTTTTAAAGCCATTATCATCACCTACTTAACTAAATGTATTTTTACTTTTGCAGTTATATTTTTATATAGTTCTACTTCAATATTATGAAAACCTAAAGATGAAGGAGAACTTGTTAGTTTAATCATACTTTTATCAAAGTCATAGCCTTTTTCTTTTAATGCTTCTTTTATTTGTTTAACACTAATACTTCCAAAGACTTTATCATTATCTCCTGTTTTAACTTTAAAAGTTAAAGTTACTTTTTCTAACTTTTCTTTTATACTTAAAGCTTCTTTTTTAGCTTTCTCTTCTTCTTTAGCTTTAGCTTTGTTCTCATCTTCTAATTTTTCTAGGGAACTTTTAGTAGATTTAATAGCATAGCCTTTTTTTATTAAGAAGTTTTCAGCATAACCATCTTTTACTTGTTTTATCTCACCCTTTTTACCTTGTCCTTTTAAATCTTTTATAAAGATTACTTCCATACTATTCCTCCTCTTTTTTTAAGATTTGTTTTAGTTTTGTTTCAACTTTACTAATAGCACTATCACTAATTCTAGCGGCTCCTACTGTTTTATTACCTCCGCCACCTAGTTTGGTAAGTATTTTAGAAATATCATAGTTACCTAGACTTCTACCACTAACAGAAATTGTTTTAGAGGTAGTTTTAGCGATAACAAATGATGCTTCTATATCATTGAAGAATAGAAGGGTATCAGCAATTTTAGCGATATCTTCTCTTCTATATATCATATAAGGACTACCTTTAGCGATAGCGATTGTGCTATCTATAATATCAACATTAGTGATTAGTTTCTGTCTTTCTATATACTCTTTTAAATCTTGTTTTAAAAGATACTGAACTTTCTTAGTACTTGCTCCCATACTTGCTAGATAGTATGCTGCATAGTATGTTTCAGAGTTTGTCTTTAAAGTAAAGTTATTAGTATCTAGGACTATTCCTGATAATAAAAGAGTTGCATAATAAGGGTCTAGTTCCATTTTGTAAGTCTCTATTAAATTAGTAATCATCTCACAAGTACTAGATATATCATTATCTATTATTCTAAGTCCAGCATCAATTGATGTTTCTCCTAGTTCATGATGGTCTAGTATTACTATATTTTCTTTATCAAAATAATTTATGGCATCACTTGCTTGAACTAATTCTTCTTTATTGGTATCTAGTATTATTAGTAAGTTTTTCTTACTTCTTATATAAAGATTATCTTCTATTTCATTATCTTTAATTATATTTAAACATCCTTCTAGTTCTTTAAATACTTTTGATACACCTGATTCATGTTTAGTATCATTAATAATTAGAAAACAATTTTTATTTAGTTTTTCTAAGATAATGTAAAGACCTATGGAACTACCTAAGGCATCTAAATCTAAATCTTTATGTGCCATGATAAAAACTGTTTTAGCAGATTTTATTTTTTTTCTTAGTTCTTTTTTTCTTTCTATTAATTTCATTAGATCCTCCTTTTATCCCTTGTTAATATTATATACTATTTTAAGTGATAAGTAAAACTTGTAATGAAAAAAGTAAATAGTTATTTCTATTTACTTTGTAAATGGTAATAGACCAATAGCTCTTGCTCTTTTAATTTCTCTTGCTATATGTCTTTGATGACGAGCACAAGTTCCAGTTACACGACGAGGAACTATTTTACCTCTATCGTTTATAAATCTTCTTAATGTATCTACATCTTTATAGTTAACGTCTTTTCCAGTACACATTATACATACTTTCTTTTTACGACGTCCAAATTCTTTATGTTCTTTAAAGTCTTTAGCCATAGACTGTTTCCTCCCTTCTTTTAAAATGGTAATTCACTATCATCAATTTCAATACTTGCCCCAAAATCGGCGAATGGATTACTTGAGATATCAGTTCCATTATTTGATGATGGTTCATCTTTAAAGTCATATGGAGTTGGCTCTGCTGGTTGGTTAGATTGAGCAGGTGATGGTTGATTACTATAGTTACTAGTTCCTGATGATTGATTATCTCTTTTTGAACCAATAAATTCAACACTATCAGCGATTACTTCAGTAACATAACGACGTTGTCCATTTTGATCATCATAATTACGAACTTGGATGCGTCCTTCTACTGCTACTTGACTACCTTGGGATAAATAATTTTTAACACTTTCAGCTTGTCTACGCCATACAACAACTGGTATAAAATCTGCTTCTCTTTCTCCTGCTTGGTTAGTATAAGTTCTATTAACGGCAATAGTAAAACTTGCTACTGCTGTATTGTTACCTGTATAACGAAGTTCAGGATCACGAGTTAAGCGACCTATTAAAAATACTTTATTCATAAATACCTCTTTTCTTAATCGTCTACTCTAATAACTAAATGACGTAAAATATTTTCGTTTAGGCGAGCTAGACGGTCAAATTCAGAAATTGCTTCATGAGTTGCTTCTACAACATATAAGAAATAATAACCATTTTTATATTTGTTCATTTCATAAGCTAATTCTTTTTGTCCCATTGCTTTTTCTTCATTAATCTTACATTTTCTATCAGTTAAAACTTTCTTTAGATTTTCTGCTTCTTTTTTAATAGCAGCTTCTTCTAAATCTGGTTTAACGATAAACATGATTTCATAATTTGTCATTAAACACACCTCCTTCTGGACATAAGACCTATTTCTAGGTAAGGAGCATTTTAAATACTCGGTAGTATTATAGCAAAAGAAAAAAGAAAAGTCTATCTTTTTCTTTAGTTTTTTGTGATTAATTATGAGAACTTATTGTTAATTCTTTAGTATTTCTAATTTTATATCACTTATTTTTTCTTTGTATAACTAGTTCCTTGAAATTCTTCAACTCTTCTAATAGTATCTTTATCTATTCTATCAACTTCTGTTAAGGTTATACATTTCATTACGTCATCATAATATATCGATTCACTTACTCGATTTTTGTTAACTTCTATATTTTCTTTTAAAGCTGCTAAACTATTAATTCTTTGTTTTAATGCTTCCAAACTATTAATACTTTCTTTTAAAGCTTGTATTTCTATTGTCTCTAATGGCTCTGTTAAACATCTTCTTAAAGTAGCCTTCAATTCAACCTCCTGGTGTTTTACTAGTAGTATTGGATTACATGATAATGAATAATATTTTAATAAACTTATAACTTGTGCATCACCATTTAATAAGTAATCTATATAATTAACAAGTGGTGTGGGTATATATTCATCATATTCTATCACATATGTTTCAAAATAATCTTTAGGTTCTTCAACTTTTCTTGAATGATAATTTTTAAAATAAATACCTTTTGGCATGTTAAAATCTAATTCTGATTCATATTGATATCTATGGTGAATGATATTACTACAGTTATTAATTATTTTTTCTCTTAACTCTATTAAATTTTCTTCATTTATTTCTACTTCATATTTTATTAGTTCATCATCGGTTTCTTCTATATAATACATAAATTTTCCCCCTATACATTAAATCTAAAGTGACAAATATCTCCATCTTGCATTAGATAATCTTTTCCTTCAAGTCTTGCTTTACCTGCTTCTCTTGCTTTTAATTCACTACCACACTCTATTAAATCTTCATAGGAGATAACTTCTGCTTTAATAAATCCTTTTTCAAAGTCTGTATGGATGATACCGGCACAAGATTTTGCATTCATACCCTTTTTAAAAGTCCATGCTCTTACTTCATCAGGTCCTACTGTAAAATATGTTGCAAGTCCTAATAAGTCATATGTTGCTGATATTAGTGAATCTAACCCACTTTTTTCTAATCCTAAAGCTTCTAACATTTCTTTAGCATCTTCATCTTCTAATTCACTTAACTCTTCTTCTACTTTGGCACATATTTCTATTACTTTAGCATTTTCTTTACTAGCATATTCTTTAACTTTTTTAACATAATCATTGTTTGTACCTAAATCACTTTCATTAACATTTGCAAGGTAAATCAATGGTTTTTCTGTTAGAAGATTAAAACTTTTGATGATAGATTTCTCTTCTTTTGTTAAATCAACTAATCTTATTGGAGTATTTTCTTCTAAGGCTTTTCTTAACTTTTCTAGTGTTTCATACTCTAAAAGTTCATCTTTATCTTTACTCATTCTAGCTTTCTTACTAATTCTATTTATTCTATTAGTTACTGTTTCTAAGTCTGCTAGAGCAAGTTCTAAGTTAATTGTTTCGATATCTCTTATAGGGTCTATATTACCATCTACATGGATTATATTACCATTATCAAAACATCTTACTACTTCACAAATAGCATCTACTTCTCTTATATGTGATAAGAATTTATTACCTAGACCTTCTCCTTTACTTGCTCCCTTTACTAGTCCTGCTATATCAATAAATTCATAACTGGTATAGATTGTTCTTTTAGGATTATACATACTAGATAATTTATCAATTCTCTCATCTTTAACATTTACTATTCCAACATTAGGATCAATTGTTGCGAAGGGATAGTTTTCTGCTAAAATATGTGTTTTTGTTAAGGCATTAAATAATGTACTTTTACCTACATTAGGTAGTCCTATAATTCCTGCTTTTAAACTCATAATATTACCTCATTTCTATTCCATATTATAGCATTGTTCTATACAATTTAAAAGAAAAAAATACCTTGCGGTATTTAAATTGTAGCATATACTCCTGGTCCTAATGGTAGACCTATTAAGTACCAACCTATTACTAGTAATATCCAAGTAGCGGCAATTATTCCAAAGTATGGAAGAACGTATCCAATACTCTTATGGATTGTTATTGGTTTAGATTTATCTTGATTATAAATATTTAAGTAGCCTATGTAGATAGCAAAACATGCTAGTAATGGTGTTATACCTGCTGTTATTGAAGTACCTGCTCTTAATATAAATTGAGCGAATGGGGCAGATAGGTTTGATTGCATGAAGGCAGGAACCATAACTGGAGCGAATATTTGCCATTTTGCACTTGGGGTTGGAACAAAGAGATTAGCTAGTCCTATCATAATGATAGCAAAGATTATTAAAGGTAATCCCGTAAATCCTATATTACCTATAGCATTAGCACACCAAGATGCAATTACTGTTCCTATGTTTGTTTCTCTAAATACTGATGTAAACTGTGCTACTACAAAGATAAGCATTAATATTTCTCCTATGGATGCGAATGTTTCTTTACAACCATTAATTATATCTTTATCATTTTTAATACTTTTAGCACCTATTCCATAGGCAATACCAACTAAAGTTAGAAGTAAAGCCATCATGTATGTAAAGCCATCTTGGAAATATGAGTTTGTACCAAATAATTGACCTAAGTAAGTATCTTCTTCCATATCAAGTAACATTCCTGAATATGGTAAGTCTGGTATTATCGAATATATAAATAATATGACAACTACTATTCCTGTTATTATAGCAGCTTTAAGACCTCTTTTTTCACGTCTTTCTTTTTCTATCTTTTGTTGTTCTAATTCTTTAGCATCAACTTCATCAACTATTACTAATTCTTCTGTCTTTGATAGTTCTTCTTTTTCTTTATATTTACCAAGACGTTGAGCGATTATCTTTTCGATTATAATAGTTCCAACTATTGATAAGATAATTGAAAAAGCGATGATGATAAATAGATTTGATGTTAAACTAACATGGGCAGAGGCATCTATAAGACGAGCTGCTGTTGTCGTATCTGGTATTAAGTTTACTTCCATACTTCCTACGAAGATAGATACTCCATAACCAAAACTTACTCCTGCAAAAGCGGCAATAATACCTAGATGAGGATTTCTATTATTAAGTAAAAATAACATAGCAGATACTGGTATTAGAATAACATAACCTACATCATTTATTAATGATGAGATAGTTGCTAAAAATATAACTATAAAGGTTAATATTTTCTTATCCATCTTAATTAATACTCTTTTACATAGGGTATCTAAGAATCCTGTTGACTTAGCAATACTAAGACCAAATAGTGTTAATAATAACATACCTAGAGGTGCAAAAGATAAGAAATTAGTCATAGCATTACTAAATATATATTTCATACCATCAAAGTTAAATAAGTTTTCTACTGTTACTAAGGTACTCTCTAACTCATTGGTAGTTGGACTTATTGTATTATAAGTTCCTTGCATCTGTAAAGCTGATAGAATAGCACTTAGTATTAATACAAGGAAAGTAAGAAGTAAGTAAACTGTAATAGGATGAAGATAGAATTTTTTTAATTTTAATTTTCTTCTATTATGCATCTTGACTCTCCTTTTCTATTATTTTCTTGATTTTCTTATTTAGTTCTATTCTTGGAATAAATACTAATCTTCCACAGCCTGTACATTTTAGTTTGATATCAGCGCCAAGTTTTACTACTTCCCAATCATTAGTACCACATGGATGTCCTTTTTTTAATACTAGTCTATCTCCTAATTTGTAATTTTTACTTTCCATTACGAACCTCCATATGTGTTTGTGGCATCTTAATACCGGCTTTAGTTAAAGCATCTTGTAAGTCTTTTCTCATCTTTCTTTGAATCTCAAAATCCTTACCAGATTTAGTTTTAACAGCAACTTTATATGTTACAGAATTTTGTTCTACCATTTCAACTCCCCAAAGCTCAGTATTACCTTTAAGAAAGTCATAAGTTTTATCAATTGTTTCCATAGTCTTTCTAATAATCTTTTCAACTTTATCTAAATTATTATCAGAATCAATAGAAATAGTAACTTCTGCTAAAGATGGATTTAAACTATAGTTAGTAACTTCTGTTATCATATGATTAGAAATAATTTGCACGGCACCTTTATAATCTTTTATTCTTGTTGTTTTAAGTCCCATAGCGATAACATCACCACGAAAACCATTAATCATAACATTATCTCCAATTTCAAATTGGTCTTCCATTACTATAGAAATACCAGCGATAAAGTCTTTGGCTAAATCTTGGAAAGCAAGAGTAAGAACAGCAGCCATGATTCCTACCCCTGCTAAAATACTACTTACATTGATTCCAAAGCTATTTAGAATCAATAGGATTGTTAAAAATATTATTATGTATTTTAAACAGTTATTT
>CASEWH010000017.1 GCA_949291575.1 uncultured bacterium | reverse complement strand
ATTAAGAAGATTTAAAAATTGTAAATATAATGTCATCGGCGGCACTTAGAGGTAATAGACAAGAAGCTGTTTACTGTGCTACTAAATGGGGGGAAAGAGGTTATACCGAAAGTTTAAAAGTAGCATACAAGGGAACTTCTGTGAAAATAGTAGGAGTATATCCTGGAGGAATGAATACAGACTTTTATAAAGATAGTAGAGATTATGTATCGCTTCAAAAACAACAAAGTTTTATGAATCCTAATGAAGTAGCTGAAATAATATGTAAAAATATATTTAGTGATTTAAATTTAACTGTTGCAGATATAATTATTGAAAGAAATTAGTTAGACAAGTTGTCTACATAATTATATAGATATAAAAATACAAGAAGGAGAGAAGTAATATGAGATATATGACTAGTAATGAAATTAGAAAGATGTGGATTAAATACTTTGAAGAACATGGACATAAATATGTTAAGTCTGCTCCCTTAATTCCTATTAATGATGATTCACTACTTTGGATTAATGCAGGTGTTACTCCATTAAAAAAATACTTTGATGGAACTGTTACACCTGAGTCACGTAGAATTGTTAATATTCAAAAGTGTATTAGAACTAATGATATAGAAAATGTAGGAGTTACTAAAAGACATCATACATTCTTTGAGATGATGGGTAACTTTTCTATTGGAGATTACTTTAAAGATGAAGCGATAGAGTTTGCCTATGAACTATTAACAAGTAAAGACTGGTTTGATATTCCTAAAGAAAAACTTTATGTAACAATCTATACAAACGATTCTGATGCTTATAATAAATGGATAGAAGTAGGAATGGATAAAGACCATATTATAAAACTAGAAGGTAATTTCTGGGAGATAGGAGAAGGTCCATGTGGTCCTGATAGCGAGATATTCTTTGATCAAGGTGAAAAACTAGACCCTGAAAACAATGCTTGGGAGAAATTTATTCATGATGAAGATCAAGACCGTTATGTAGAAATTTGGAATAATGTCTTTAGTCAGTTTAACTCTAAACCTGGAGTTAAAAGAGAAAAATATGAGGAACTTCCTCATAAAAATATTGATACAGGTGCAGGATTAGAAAGATGGGCTTGTATATTCCAAGGTGTTGATTCTAACTTTGAGACTGATTTATTTAAACCTATAATAGAAAAACTTGAAGAGTTAAGTGGAGTTTTATATAATGGTGAAGTTGCTTTTAAAGTAATAGCAGATCATATGAAAGCGGTAACTTTTGCAATTAGTGATGGTGCAAGTTTTGGTAATACAGGCCGTGACTATGTTTTAAGACGTTTAGTAAGACGTAGTGTTAGATTTGGTAGAACTTTAGGATTTAAAGAACCATTCCTTTATAAACTTGTTCCTACTATTGTAAATGTTATGGGAGAAGCATATCCTGAATTAAAGAAGAATTCTGGAGAAGTAGCCGTTTATATTCTTGATGAAGAGAAATTATTCTTTAACACTCTAGAAGATGGAGAACGTCGCTTAAAAGAAATAATGAGTGATGATAATGATAAAGTAATAAGTGGCTATGATGCTTTTAGGCTTTATGATACATTTGGTTTTCCAATAGAACTTACAGAAGAGATTGCAAGTGAGTCTGGTTATACTGTTAATAAAGAAGAATTTAATGATTATATGACTAAACAAAAGGAACAAGCTAAAAAGAACTCTCGTAGTAAGACTGCTATGGCTAGTCAAAAGAAAGTCTTAATGGACTTTACTAAACCTTCAACTTTTGTTTATGGACTATATCGTTTAAAGAGTAGTGTTCTTGCAATAGTAAGTAAAGATAAACTAGAGAAATCTCTTGATCATTCTGGTTATATCATTTTAAAAAGAACATGTTTCTATTCAGAGTCTGGAGGACAAGTTAGTGATACAGGAATGATTGTAGGTAAAAACTTTAAAGCAAGAGTTGTTGATGTCTTTAAAGGACCTAATGGACAACATATTCATAAAATTAAATTACTTGATGGTATAATTCATGTTAATGATGAAGTAGAAGTAATTATTGATAAACCTAGAAGAAAAGAGATTGAAGCGAACCATTCAAGTGTTCATATCTTACAATATGCTCTTAGGCAAGTAGTTGATAAAAATATTAGACAAGCAGGTAGTTATGTCGATGAAGAGAAACTTAGATTTGATTTTACTTGTCCATCAAAAATTAGTGATGAAGAAATTGTTAAGACAGAAGACTTTGTTAATAAGATGATAAGTAAAAATATTATAACTTCTACTGAGACTATGCCAATAGATAAAGCTAAAGAATTAGGGGCAATGGCTTTATTTGGAGAAAAATATGGTGAGACTGTTAGAGTTGTTAAAATAGATAAATCTATAGAATTATGTGGTGGTACTCATATCGCTAATACTAAAGATATAGGTAAGTTTGCAATATTTAACTTTGAATCTAAAGGAAGCAATACTTATAGAATTGAAGCAGTTACAGGTAGTAGATTAGAAAATACTTTATTTGAAGTAATTAAACCTTATAATGATGAGATGGTTAAACTATTAATAAAAGCTAAAGAGATACTTGCTCTTGCTAAAAGACAGAACATTAACTTAGATTTTGATGTTGAAATAGATAATAGCGCTCCAACTTCATATAAAGATATTATCTATAATCAAAATGAACTTTCATATATTCAAAGTGAAGTTAAAGCTTTAGAGAAAACATATAATAATGAAGTAGAAAAACTTACAATATCAAGTTTAGATGCATATTTATCTAGAGTAAAAGAAGTTAATGGTAAAAAACTTTTATACTTAGAGCTTGATAATATTGAGATGTTCTTAGTTAAAGCGATGGCTGATAACTTATGTAATAAATTTGATGAAGTAGTAGTATTCTTAGCAAATATAAAAGAAGATGGTAGTGTAAACTTTATTTGTCGTAGTTCTATACCTTCTGTAAATGCTGGATATGTTATTAAAAGTATTACAACAGCATTTGATGGTAATGGAGGAGGAAGTAATACTTTCGCTCAAGGTGGTATTAAAGATAAGATTCATTTAAAAGATATAAAACAAGCTTTAGAGGATTTAATCAATGAATAATTATTTAATTAAGAGTAATGCTATAAGTCTTATAGATAAGAAAATAGATGAATTAATTAAAGAAAAAGGTTTTGATTCTTCTAGTGTTACTACTTATGATTTAGAAGAAGATAGTATTACTTCTTTAATAGAAGATGCTGATACTATCTCTTTTCTAACTCCTAATAAAGTAATAATAGGTAAAAACTTATCTAATAACAATTTAGATGAAAAGAACTTAAAAATACTATCTAAATACTTAGATAATCCTAATAGTGATGTTTTATTAATACTTGTAACTACTAATATAGATGCAAGAAAAAAGATAGTTAAAGAAGTTATTAATAAGCTTTCTTTAGTTAATATAAGCACTGATACTAAGGAAATAGTTAAAGACATATTAAAAGGCTATGATGTAGAATATAGAGTTATTAATCTTTTAGAAGAGTATTATAGTGAAGATTTAGAAAGACTAATAAGTGAGACTAAAAAGTTAGCTTTAGCTTTCATTAATACTAAAAAGATTACTTATAAAGATGCTTTAGAGTTATTAGTTAAACCTTTAAATAAACAAGATAGTCTTGCTTTTGATTTAGTTCGTGAGATAGCTTTAAAAGATAAGAAGAAAGCAGTTAATATCTATAATGAATTACTTAGTTATAATATCGAAAGTTATGCTCTTTTTGGTTTATTAGAAAGTCAATATAGGCTTCTATATCAAGTAAAAGTCTTAAATAAAAGAAATATTTCCTTTAATGATATGGCAAGTATTTTAGAAGTACATCCTTTTAGAGTTAAGAAAACGTTAGAACTAGTTAGATACTATACTTTAAAAGAGATAAGAAAACTACTTAAGAATCTTTCTGATATCGACTTTAAAATAAAAAGTGGTGTCTATGAAAATAATATAATTATAGATTTGTTAATATTAAATATCAAGTAGATAAGTTGACTAAATTAAATTGAAAGTTCCCGTTATTTGGAAAATATAAAATTAAGAGAGAAAGTTCCCATGAAATAAGGGTTCTTTTTTCATAAAACTTGCATTTTTACAAGAAAGTGGTATTATATATCTACCTAAATTAATTT
>CASEWH010000016.1 GCA_949291575.1 uncultured bacterium | reverse complement strand
CTATCCAACTGAGCTACGGGAACATCTATACCATTTTAACATAAAAATATAAAAAATGATTTTATTTTTTTAAAATTTGTTAGTATTTTTTTAAGATAGATAAATTTATTCGCGACAGATTCGCGACACTTATTATTTTATATTTCTATCTTTTCTTATAAAATAAAGGTTTAATTAATAATCGCTATACTTTAACCAATTTCTTCGGAGGGAAACGCTCTATCCTACTGAGCTACGTGAACATAACTAAATTATAGCATTGCTCCCTTCATTTTACAATTATTAACACCTGTAATTTGACAAACTTATGAAAATTAACATAAACTATTATTAAGGATAAGTTAGATGGAGGTAATAACTTATTTTAGCACAGCTTAATATTGTGTGAATGGTAATTATCGCTTAAACAGCGGTTATGTTGCCACGGCTACTAGTCGTAAGGTATATGACAAAAAGTAAAATCTTTTATTACAACAAAACATATATCAAAGTAGTAAGGAGTTTATATGTGTGGAATTGTTGGGGCAATTTCTAAAAATAGAAATATATTGCCTATTTTAATAACGGGATTAAAAAATCTTGAATATAGAGGTTATGACTCAGCAGGAGTCGCATACCTTAAAAATAATAAAATAAATATTGTAAAAACAAGTGGTAAAATAAGTAAACTTGAAAATAAACTTAATAAGAGTGATGAAAGTAATATAGGTATCGCTCATACTAGGTGGGCAACTCATGGGAAAGCAACTAGTGTTAATGCTCATCCTCATAGAGTTAATCATATTACTATTGTTCATAATGGTATAATAGAAAACTTTAAAGAGATTAAAGATATGTTAGAAGATAATAACTACTCTTTTAAATCTAGTACTGATACAGAAGTAGGATGTGCTTTATTAAATTACTATTATGAAAAGTTTAATGATGTAGATAAGACTATTAAAGCTTTTATGGATAAAGTTATTGGTAGTTATGCTATTACCATGATTATTGATAATGACTTAGACAATCTTTATGTTTTAAAGAAGGAAAGTCCTTTATTAATAGGTATTAGTGATAATACTAATTTAGTTTCAAGTGATATTAGAGCAGTATTAAAATATACTAATAAATACTATATCTTAGATGACTTTGAGTATGCTAAAATTAGTTCTAATGAAGTTATAATTAAATCCATTAAAGGAGAAATATTAAATAAAGAATTACATACTCTTGATTTAAAAGATAATGATAATTCTAAAGGTCATTATAAACATTATATGTTAAAAGAGATTATGGAACAAAAAACTACTATTTTAAAGACAGTATTACCTTTTATAGAAGAAGGAATAGACTCTTTAATGACATTACCTGATTTAACTAAATCTAAAGAAATATCTATTGTTGGATGTGGTACTTCTTATCATGCAGGTTTAGTAGCCAAATATCTTTTTGAAGAAGTTACTAATACTAGATGTAGTGTTTATCTAGCTAGTGAATATAGATATCAAAATAACTTTTTATCTGAAGATACACTAACTATCTTTATCTCACAATCAGGGGAAACTGCAGATACTATCGCTGCTTTAAAACTTGTTAAAAGTAAAGACTGCCCTACTCTTGGTATTATTAATGTAGAAAACTCTACTATTTCTTATTTAGTAGATACATGTCTATATACTAAAGCAGGTAGTGAAATAGCAGTAGCATCTACTAAAGCTTATACGGCTCAAGTAGCACTTCTTTCTATTCTAGTACTTTCTCATGGACTAAGAAATAAAACAATAAGTAGGGATAAAGTAATAGAGGTAATAGATGAGTTTAAAAGTATAGAGAAACTAATCACTCCTCTATTAAATGATAAAGATACATATCTATCTATTGCAAAAAGTATCTATAAAGAAGAAGATATCTTCTATATAGGAAGAGGACTTGATTATTATCTCAGTATGGAAGGTGCTTTAAAATTAAAAGAAATATCTTATATTCATAGTGAATCATATGCTGCAGGTGAATTAAAACATGGTACTATTTCTCTAATCAAGAAAAATACTCCTGTTATCGCTAGTGCAACTAACTCTAATTTAAATGCTAAAACTATTAGTAATTTAAAAGAAGTATTAGCACGAGGAGCAGTTATTTACTTAATATGTGATGATAACTATAAAGATGATAGTTTTAATGTTATAAATATACCTAAAGTAAGTGATTTTATTAAACCTATATTAGTTATTATTCCTTATCAATTAATTGCTTATTATACTGCTAATTTAAGGAAAACAGATATAGATAAACCTAAAAATTTAGCAAAGTCTGTTACTGTTGAATAAATTGTGATACAATAGATAGCAGAAAGAGGGATTTACATGAAATATTATGATGAAAATGGTAAGGAAGTTATAATTCCTGATAGCGTTTTTTCTGTAGAAGATAATCACGGTAAATGTGGGACTATTTATAAATTTAGTGACGATTTATGTATTAAAAGATATGATAGAGATATTTATTTTGATTATTGTCTTTTAAATACTTCTATATATGATGATTTAAAAACAATAAAAAGTGATAATCTTGTTGATATAAAAATGCCATTATATAAAGATAAAAACTATAAATATACTGCTGATGCATATTTACTTTCTTATTATGAAGAAAAATATAAAAGTTTTTTAGAAATTCCTACTGAATATTTATTATATAACTTAGAAGAAATATTAAAATTAATTAAAGAAATTAGTGAATATAAAATAAGACTTGATGATTTAAAAAGAGAAAATATAATTCTTACTAAGGACAATATAGTCTTAATTGATCCAGATAGATGGTACTACAAATTTAAAGATAGTGAAAAGGAAATAGAAAAATTAAATATTAATAATATAATGGGAATGTTCAGTGAAATTACAGAAAAAAGCTTACAAGATAATCATTTAGACTTTCTTATAGAAAATAATTTGTATGTTTACGTTATAAGTAGTAAATTATTTCCTTTAACTAGTAATAAAGATAGAGCAATGAAAGTTTTATCTAAAAGACTAAATGGTTATAAAAGACCAATTGATTATGTTTATAGTATGAAGAAGTAATGTTTTAAATATTACTTCTTCTTTATATGTATATTTAAAATTAATTAGTTAATAACATAATTAGTATCACTTATGAAAAAAGATAAAAATATATTGTCAAGTTAAAAGAAATATGCTAAAATTAATTTGTTAATCTTTTATGGCGAGATAGCTCAGTTGGCTAGAGCGCTCGGTTCATACCCGAAAGGTCGAGGGTTCGAATCCCCCTCTCGCTACCATTTATCAATCACTAGGCTCCACACCTAGTTTTTTTGTTTATTAAAGGAATAGTTACTTATCTCTAACTATTCCTTTTTCTTCACATATTAAATTATTGCTATATTTTTTATATTTAATAAATTCTTCTTTAGTCTTAATAGTCCATATAAGTAATTCTTTTAAAGATACTTCTTTTACTTTAAATATTAATTCTTTAGGACTAGAGATAAAACTAATATATTTTTGTTTAATTAAGTACTTATAGATAAAAACATCATATAAAGCTCTTTTAAAGCCTTTATATTCATTAGTTAATAAAATACCCATCTTATATCTTTTTAAGCTTGTAAGAGCCATTTTTCTAATTATTACAGGATTAAAACTTTGTAATAATACTTTACCATTATAATCAAGTAATAATTTATTTAATTCTTTTAAAGCATTATTAGAAAAATTTTCTTTAAGTTCTATTAATAAAGTAACTCTACCATTTACTAACTTTAATACATCCTCTAAAAGAGGTATTTTATCGGTAGTATTTAAGAGTTTAACATTACTTAACTCATTATAAGTCATCTCTTTAACTAATCTATTTATACCAGTTAATCTCTTAATATTATCATCATGAAAAACTACTATTTTATTATCTTTAGTTACTCTAATATCAAGTTCTATATTAAGATTATCTAGTAAAGCCCTCTTAAAAGCACTAATAGTATTCTCTACTATTTTTTTATTATCAAATAAACCTCTATGAGCATATATATTCAATCTAATCACTCTCTTCTATTTTAATACCTAGTAATAGGCTTAAATCTAAAGCCTGATTCATATTAACAATAACTCCTCTTAAGTCTTCTAAAGATACTTTTATACTATTTATATCGCAGGTATTTAATTTTATTTTATCAAGGGAGGTATGTAAAAATTCTGCATTACATAACTTACAATGATTAAATAATACTTTCTTTAGTTTAACTTCATTAAAACTAGAGTTATTCAAAGAACAATTATTAAATTTAAAGTTATTAAACTTAACTAAAGAAAAATTACTATAGTCTAAGTTAGAATCATTAATAGTAGAATCTATTAATGTACTACTACTAAAATCTATTCCTAATAAATTACAATTAGTAAAAGTCAAATCTTTTATCCCATTATTACTAAAATTAACATTACGAAAGTCACATGATTTAAATTTACATGACATAAAATCTACTCTTTCTAGATCACTATTACTAAAATCTATATTAGTAAAAGTACAATCTCTAAAACTTATATAATAGGGGGTATTAGGAAATTTATCATTAGAATACTCTTTATCATAAAATGTCTCATCATCTATAAACTTACTAAACATATTTACCCTTCCATTACCTTTACTTTCGCTTTACCATTATCTATGCTTCTATCTATATCATCTTTAGTTTTATCTATATCTTTTAGACTATATTTAACTGTATCTTTAATATCATCTATTACTTTAAAGATTCTTTTAAATTCAGATTCTTTTAGATAAGCTTTATATTTGGTTTTTAATTCTTCCTCTACTTTTTCTATATTATCAAGGTTACTTACTAAGTTTTTCTCTATCTCTATGGCATTATCTTTATAAGTTTCTAAACTATCTATATATTCATTACATAAATCTATATAGTTATTCTTATTAGATGAAGATAGTTCACTTAAGACTTTATAAGAAAGATATGTTGCAAGTAAGGTTCCAAAGATATTATGATTATTCTTAAAGGCAAGAAAACTACCTAGGGCAAGTAAAGCTTTAGTACCAAATCCTAGTCTTTTAGACTCTTCTTTCTCTAAATCTATAAATGTTCTATCTAAGTTAATACTAGCGGTAGAACTTATATCATCAAGAATTTTACCTGTTGATTTAAGTTCTTTAGCGATATTTTCAAAGTCTTTTAAATCATCTTCTTTATCACTTAAATCTTCTTTTATATTATTAAACTCTGTTGTCTTAGATCTAACCTCATTATCTAGTACTTCTTCTCTTAACTTCGCTTCTTTATATTCTTTATATAAAAGAAATAATTCATTTAAGTCATCGGTCTTTTTTAATAAAGAGATAATATAGTCATATAAATCTTTATTTTCATTTCTTAACTCATTAAGTATTTCTTTTAATTTCTCTAAATCTTTAGGATTAGTAATATAAGGAATCTCACTAATCATCTTATCATACTTAAGACTATTATCATCATTCTTATCTCTTATATTATTTAAATATGTCTTGGCATCCATTTACATCCCTCTTTTTTCTACATCCACTTTATTATACTATAAGTGTCTTAATTAAGATATATATTTTTGTAAATAATTTTTGATTAAGAGGTCTACTTATAATAAATTTAGGCTTAGGCTTCTCTAGTTCTCTAACAACATCTTTAACTAAATCACTATAATCAATATTCTCTAATAAACTAAACATAATCTTTTGATATTTAGAGATAGTTAATGCTTTATCTTTAAGTATATATTCATCTTTAGATTTATTATCAATCATTAAATCATTAAAACCTGTATAATAGGCACCAGGCATTATTAAAGAAATACTTACATCAAGTCCTTGATATAATAGTTCTAGTCTTAGTGTACTAGCAAGATTATAAAGATATAATTTGCTTGAAGTATAAGTAGATAGATAAGGTAAAGGATAAAACACAGCCATGGATGAAGTTATAAAGACTTTACCACGTCTTTTATGATAATAACAGTATTTAAGATACTTCTGTAACAATCTAAAGTTTCCTTTAATATTAACATCTATTACTTCATTAAATCTTTCATTAGATAGTTCTAAGATACTACCTCCATTACCAATAGATGCATGTAATATTAAACAGTCTATATCAAGTTTATCTATATCAAAATCACTATCTAATAAATTTAATACTATTGGAAACATAATAATTTTTTCATGATTAATCTTTTCTTCTAAAGTAACTTTCTCCTTTAAAGTCTTACATCCTGCATATACAATGTGTCCTCTTAAAGATAGAGATTTAGCAAGAGTATACCCTATATTACTTCTAGCACCAGTTATTAATATATTCATAAATAGTCACTGCCTTTCTAGTATTAATATAACCAAAAAGACCTCTATTATTTAGAAGTCTTCTTAAATATAACAAAGGATACACCTTTTTTTTCGTTCTTAACTTTAATATCATAGTTCATTAGTAATAAGGTTTTCTTGACTATTGAAAGTCCTAATCCAAATTCACCCTTAATACCTTTCCGGAACGGAGTAAAGATTCCTTCAAGTAAGTCTTCATCGATATTAGGACCATCATTATATAAGGTTAAACGGTTATTTTTGGCAGTAATTTTAATTGTAGACTCTGTATATCTCATGAAGTTAGCAAGGATATTATCTATTACAGTCTCAAAGTAATCGTAAGTACCATAGAATTTACTATTTTTATCAAAAGTAACTTCAAACTTAACGTCTTTCCTTCTAAACTTAAATTCTTTTATCGCAGTATTTACTATTTTTTTCATATCTACTAACTCATAGTCTACTTTTTTATTATCTTTTAAATAATCTAATTTATTCAAATAAAGAAGTGAATGAACTTTTAATTCAAGCTTATCAGTTTGTTCACTAATAACATCTATTACAGTATTAGCATCTTCTATTTTATCATTATAAGCTTCTATATATGATTTTATTACGGTGAGAGGTGTTTTAAAATCATGTGAAATATTTTGATACATTTGATTACGGTACTCTTCTTGGTTCTTTAAAGAGATACGCATATCTTCAATAGCCAGTTCTAATGAACGCATTTCATCGTCAATTTGAAATGATATACTATGATCATAGTTATCATTATCTATATTGTCTATTTTTTGTTTTAACTTTTCTATTTTTCTAACTATAAAGCTTCCCCAGAATATAAGGATTAAAGCTATTATTAGAAAAGCTAGTATTACTACAGGTAGTACAGCATCTAATATATCTTGTTTAGTCTTTTCAATATAAGTATCATTGGTAAGAGCTATTTTAGTAACATCATCATTATGGAGTGTATAATAATAATAAATTTGATTTTTATAAATAAATTTTCCGTAATTACTTTTAAAGGCATCCATAATATCATTAACATCATTAAAGTCTATAATATCATGGATGTTATCTGAATAGGCAACTGTATTTCCTATTTTATATAGGTATGCAATCTCAGTTGTAACTAAGTCTTCATTAATATCTGATTGAACAAATTCAAGAGGTTCTCTTAAGTAACTATAGATATTACTTTCAGCTGATGGAACTATTACTTGAGGTAATATTATGCCAAGAGTTAGAAAGAAAGCTAGAAATACTACTATTATTAATATTAATAACTGATGAGACAGTTTATTTAGATATTTCATGCACTTAATCTATATCCATATCCATAAATAGTATTAACGTTTAATAAAGGCATTTTCTTTCTAAGTCTTCTAACTAAATCATCTACGGCTCTATCACTACCGAAGTAATCATTTCCCCATACAGCATCAAGTATATCTTCTCTTGAAAAACTTTTGTTAATATTTTCTACTAATAATACAAGTAAATCAAATTCTAGTGTTGTAAGTTTAATAGTTTTATCTTTAACACTTACAATACGTTTATCTAAATCTATAGAATAATCTAAATAATTTAGAATTTTAGATTCTGTACTTTGATATACTCTTTTTATAATATTATTAACTCTTAAAACAAGTTCTTTACTAGAATAAGGTTTAGTAATGTAATCATCGCTACCTAACTCAAGGCCTAAAATTCGATCCAAATCCTGATCTCTTGCAGATGTAAATATTACAGGTACAAGGGGATATTTTTCACGAATTGCTTTGATTACATCATAGCCATTAACATCATCTCCTAACATAATATCTAGAATCCAGACATCGACTTTATTACCGATATAATTAATAGCATCGCTTCCTTTAGTAAAGGTAACAACGTCATAGCCTGCTTTTTCTAAATACATTTTAACTACAGTTGCTAAATCAGTTTCATCTTCAACTAAACATATTTTATACATAGACACCACCTACCCCTAGTATAACATTATTTTATTGTTTTGCCTACAAGTAGGCTTATCACATCCTTTCTTTTCTATAATTTATGTAAAAAAACTATAGTTGTAAACGTAACTTAAATTTCTCTACTACATTTACCACTTCCTTTCTTTTACACATTAATCATATCAATTAAAAGTGTATAAATTATAAAAGAAATGTGGGAAATTATGGGAAAAGAAAAAAGAATATCTATAAAAGACACTCTTAATCAGCTAAGGCAATTTGGAATGGATTTTTAAGGGTTCCATTTCCTCCTGTTATTACCACATTAGACTTTAGATTTAGAGACGGTTTTATTCCGAAGGATTTTGTAGTATAATCAAAAGAACCATTACCAGCTAAAAATACTGTTCTTACACATATATTTGTGTTATTCAAGGTCAATAGCCAGTATGTCGTATTATTTTCTGAATAAGTAAATTGTCCTGACATTAATTCGCCCATCCGTAATAATCCGATTTTTGCTTCAGTAGATGTAGTGTAAGTTGCCATATTTATACCTGCATATTTTGCTAATTTATAATTTTCTCCTGCAGCTACATTACCTAAATACCACGTTGTACTTTCTTCTATCATTTCATTGTAACTACTATCTACATAACTATTCAAATAATCTTTATTTAAGAATGTACCTATTACATTACTAGATGAATAATATCTATCACTCCTTTCACTACTAAAGGCACTTGTTATAAACGTTCCAGAACTTTTTAAAGGCTCTGCACTTGTTATCTTTGTTAATCCTGATGTTTCGTGACTTACTATTCTATATAGATTATTTTCATCATTTCCAAACGTCATATACTCTCCACTATATCTACTTGAAAGTAATACACCAGATAGATTGGTGTCATTATCTCCTTCTAATCTATATGGATTATTTTCTGTCCCATCTCCATCTATAATTTTTATATTTGATTTTAATACTATTGATGGTCTAATACCTGCAGTTCCTGTTGGTTCATATGAAGTCGTATTGCCATTACCATCTTGTTGGCTATTTACTTGCCATATTTTAGTAGATGTATCTGGGGTTACTAGCCACCATTGCAATTTATTATTTAAGTAACCATAATAATTATACGTCCCAGAATAACTTGTCTGATATTCATATATATTTAAAAGTCCTACTGCATCTTCTACAATAGTTGTTCCCTCAGGTCTTGTTATTTTACCTAATTCTCTACTATCCATTGTTGCATCCCATACACTATCTGTTACAATAAAGTTCTCATAATCCCTTAAATTGCCTAAGAAGCCATCTACACTGGTGTCATTTAACCATTCCTCCATATAACTTCCTGCAAAGTCTGTACTTCCACTTGAATAAGGAATTGCACTTATATTCCACTGAGTTACCAATTTAACAGTCTTTTCTTCGTTATTAACAAGCACCGCTCTCCATAACTTTCCTGAGTACCAAATATAGTTATCAGGGTCCTCTCCCGTTATAAATGTATCTGTTCCATCATCATATTGATTTTCTTTTGGAATGTTATCAAGCAAAACAGTTG
The DNA here is from genome assembly GCA_949291575.1 of uncultured bacterium. GTDB lineage: Bacteria > Bacillota_I > Bacilli_A > RF39 > UBA660 > Onthousia. The sequence continues at coordinate 5,368 of CASEWH010000016.1, read as the reverse complement.
CAACTTCCTTTTCTCTTTCTTGACTTACTTCTACTCTTAACTTACCACTAAATACTTGTCCTGAATAGTTTCCATCTACTTCATCTGTTATCCAAAGATTTAAACTATATTTATTGGTTCCTCCGCCTTCTATAGTTCCACTATCTAAGACTCTATTAGGATTTGCACCTATTCTAGTAAGTAATGTCGCTCCAGTATCAGCACTATTCTTATTTAGATTATATTTTAAGTACTTATCATCTATTCTCGTATCAGTATCACTTATAGTATTATCATCTAAATAAATTGTATAATCTACAGCCTTAGTTCCATTATTTCTTAACTCAAAGGTAGCCCCATCTAAAGATAATCCTTCACTATCACTTATACCTACTACATTATCTAAACTTATCCCTTCACTTGTCTCATCTAATATTAACTCTAACTCTCCTACTTTTACTATTTGGTCAGTTCCATTAAGCTCTGTAGAAAAGTAAGCATAACTTATCGCTAATGCTAATACTAATATGATTATTATACTAATTACTATCGTTATTACTTTCTTCTTTTTATTATTAGTTTCTTCCATTCTTACTTCACTCCTATATCTTTTAGTATATACATTTTACTATTCTTAATACTCTTTATTCTTATAATTAGATTATAAAATAAATATAAGGCTAATGCAAGTAAGTTATTTATAAATTACAATCTGTTTACAAAAAAATGAAAAAACTATGAATTTTGCAAATTGTCCTCTATTTTATGGACCAATTTTGAATTTTCCCTAGGCGAATTTATAAAATTGAACCTTGTTTTTAGAGTGAATTTTCAAAATCCTCTTTTTGCATTAATTTCCTCCATGTGTTAGAGTGTAGGCATCTGCAGATAAATCATTATTGTTGGAGGTATAAATATTATGAAACAAAAAGAAAATAAAGAAAAGAATGAAAAGTGTGAGAAGAAATTTATTAGTCTTTTATCAGATACTACATTTAAACATTTCTTTAAAATAGAAGATTATAAAGAGTTCTTTAATACTATTATTAGACCATATACAAATATGGATATTAGTGAATTTAGATTATATGATCCTGAGTTTAATAGTGGTAATAAAAAACGTGATTATCGTCTTGATATAGTACTTGAAAGTGATAAAGTTGATTTAATTATATTAATAGAGATGAATCAGTTTCCTAGTGAAGAGATAAAATATAGAAATAGATTATACTTATATGCGGCACTTGCCAAAAGTCTAAATAGTGGAGAAAATGTAAAGAAGAAAAAGATTATTCAAATAAATCTTAACAAAGAAAAGAATCCATATATTAGTAAAGGCTCTTATTCTGTTATGGATATAAATACTCATAAAGAGATAAAAGATTTTAAAATTCATGAAGTGTATCTTGAAAATTACAAAGGAATAAGATATAATGGAGACAATAAAGAAGAAGCATATCTATCTTTATTTACTGCTAACTCTTATGAAGAGTTAAGAGAAATAGCAGGAGATGATAAGGAGGCAATAAAGATTGTGGATGAATTAGAAAGACTAGGACTTGATGATAAGTTTGGGTTAGCTTATGACAATGAAATAATGCAGAAAAAAATGATTAATACTGCTCGTAACTGGGGCTATGATGATGGTGCTAAGGCAAAAGAAATAGAAATTGCTAAAAATCTTCTTAATAAAGGAGTATCTATTGATTTAGTATCTGAAAGTACTGGTTTAAGTATTGAAGAACTAGAAGAACTAAATAAAGAAGCCTAAGTGCTTCTTTATTTATTGCATAATCTGAAAATGATTTCCAGAATCTAAATATAAATAACCTTTCTTACCATCTAATTGTGGTAAAACATCATTATAATAGTTTAATCTTTCAAACTTAGTAATAGTTATATAAACACTATTACCATCATCCATATATAGTAAAAATCTTTCTTCATCAAACTCATTAGGATCATACTTTATCTCACTAATCTTTTCTCTAATACCTAAATCAACTCTTTTATAATACTTTATAAATCTATTTAATATCTTCTTAGGTATCTCATTAATTAATCTAGGTATAGTGTAAGGAGTCTCTTTATCAAAAGTCACTTCTTTTTTGTTTTCTAAAACATACTTACCATTATCTTCTCTTTTATAAAGAATCTCATATTCTTCTACATTAATCTCTATTATATGATAAAAACTTCTATTTATATCAACACTCTTAATAAGAGGATTACGACTTATATTATTTTTCATAGTTATATTTAAGGTTTTATAGAAACTAGGATAATCTGTAAGTCCTGCTAAATATATTATTTCATCATCACTTAATACCTCATTACCAGTAATGATAATATTTTTAACTTTAGTATCAAGAATAAATAAACACGCAAAAACTATTACAGCGATTACTATAATAAATATAAAAAATGGTAATAGTCTTAATTTTTTCTTCTTGATTACTTTAGCCATATATCACACTTACTCCCAATTTACAAATTCTTGTTCTACTCTTAAATCTATTCCATAATGTTCTTTAACTGCATCTTTTACAAATAGTATTAAATCATGGATATCTTTAGCACTTGCATTATTTTTATTAATTATAAAATTAGCATGTATTTCACTAACTTCTGCTCCTCCTTTAGTAAGTCCTTTAAGTCCTAAATCTTCTATTAACTTACCTGATGGATCGGCATTAGGGGGATTTCTAAAGACACTACCTGCACTAGGATAATTTAATGGTTGTGATTTAATTCTTCTTTCTCTTCTATCTTTAACAACTTCTTCTAAAGCATTTTTATCTCCTTTTTGTAAGCTTAAAGTTGCTTCCAAACATATATAGTTAGGGTGTTCCTGTAAGAAACTACTACGATAATGAAAATCCATCTCTTCATTAGTTAGAGTTATAATCTTTAAATCATCTGTTAAAACTTTAACAGTTCTAGTAATATAACCCATATCACTCTTATAAGCCCCAGCATTCATATAAACGGCTCCCCCAATAGTCCCAGGGATACCACAAGCGAATTCTAGTCCTGCTAGCCCTTTTTTAATAGATTCTCTTGCTACTTTCATTAAACTTGCTCCCGCACCACAAGTCACTTTAGTACCAAAGAACTCTATTTTATCAAACTCATCTAATTTAATTAAAATTCCTTCATAAGTCTTATCACTAAATAATAGATTACTTCCATTACCAAGTATTTTATACTTAATATTATATTTTTTTATTAACTTACATAATAATACTAACTTATCAGTATTTTTAGGATATATTATCGCTCTTACTAATCCTCCTACTTTATAAGTAGTAAATTTACTAGCGAAAACATCTTTTTGAATCTTTCCTATATCATTAGATTCTACTTCTTTTAAAAACTCCTTCATTCTACTCATCCCTAACTAATTTTAAAATCTCTTCATATATTCTAGTTGCACTATCTGTTATTCCTCTTTTTAATAAAGCATTCTTCATACTTTTTAATTTTTCTTTATCATTAAGAGTCTTATCTAATAGATTAACTAAACTATCTTTATTAAAGTCTTCCTCTTTAAGGATAATACATGCTCCATCATCCTCTAGACTCTTAGCATTTACATATTGATGATTATTAGTAACATATGGACTAGGTACCATAATAGCAGGTAGTCCTATACTTGTTATTTCTGCAATAGTAGAAGCCCCACTTCTAGTTACTATTAAGTCTGTATCTTTCATTAGTCCTATTAAGTTATTAATAAATGGAACTAGTTTTACATTACTACTTAGTTTTATATCTTTATAATCATCATAATAGTTTTTACCTGTTATTAATAAGACTTGATAATCTTTATTTTTAAATAGAGGTAATGTCTCTTTTAACTTCTTAGTCATTGTTAAAGATCCAAGTGAACCCATAACTATTATAACAAGGGCTTTATCTTTTTTAAAGTCTAAGGTTGTTTTACTAATCTTTTCTATATCTTTTATCTGTTCACTACGAGGATTTCCTGTATAGATTGTTTTATCTTTTGGGAAGTCTTTAATACTCTCTTTAAAAGATACTAATACTTTATCTACATATCTTGATAGGAATTTATTAGAAACACCTGGTATAGAGTTTTGTTCATGAATAATTGTTTTTATATTAAGTTTAGATGCAGAGTATATAACTGGTGCAGATATATAACCACCAAAGCCTATAACTACATCAGGTTTAAACTTAACTAACTCATTCTTAGCTTTCTTTACCGCTCTAAAATATGTTTTCATAACATCTATATTCTTAAAGACATTCTTTCTATTTAGTCCTTTCATTTCTATTCCTATATAAGGTATTCCCTCTTTTGGTATAATATCTTTTTCCATTCTATCAGTAGTACCAATATAGAGAATCTCTACATCTTTATCTTTTTCTTTAAGTTTAGATATTAATGCTAAAGCTGGAAAAATATGTCCCCCTGTACCTCCTGCTGTTATAACTACTTTCATTTTTAGTCATCCTTCCTATTATAAGATATGTTTTTAGTTTATTTATTGTACTTAAAGATTAATCCTTCAAATTCATTTTTAATACTTTCAAGTCTTTCCTCAGTAGATGCTTCAAATCTTGCAGTTAAGTTAGGACCTGTATTAGATGCTCTAACACTAGCCCAAGAATCATCAAATGTTACTCTAACTCCATCTATATTATTATAAGTATAACCTTTTTCTTTACAATAGTCTTCTATCTTTTTAACTACATCAAACTTAATCTCATCAGTAGTCTTATATTTAGTCTCTGGAGTAGAATAATATCTATTAATACCATCAAGTAATTCATCTATACTCTTATTAGTATTAGATAGTATCTCTAATAATCTAAGTCCTGCATAAATACCACTATCAAAGCCTAAGAATTTATCTCTAAAGTAAACATGTCCTGATAATTCTCCTCCAAATGCTAAATCAAGTTCTTTAACTTTTGCCTTAGTATAAGAGTTACCTGTTCTATAACAGTAAGGTATTCCCCCTAATTTATTTATTTCATCTTCTAGGCTCTTACTACATTTAACGTCATATAGGAATGTCTTATTACTTACTTTATTAATAATATTTCTAATAATTATAATCATATAATAATCTATTGGAATAAACTTACCACTTCCTGAAATAACTCCTACTCTATCTCCATCTCCATCAAAAGCAAGACCGACATCAAAGTTCTTCTCTAAAACAGTCTCTTTTAATTCAGTTAAATTATCTTCAATAGATGGATCTGGATGATGATTAGGAAAACTTCCATCACTTTCTCCATTAATAATGGTGTAATCTACATTTACTCTTTTAAAAACATCATCTAATAGTATTGATGTAGTACCATTACCTGGATCAAGTACTACTTTAACTTTTCTTTTACCAAAAGATAAATT
>CASEWH010000015.1 GCA_949291575.1 uncultured bacterium | reverse complement strand
CTTCTCATATTGCATATTACAAATACAATATTTCTTATAATATCATATAACCTACCCTCTAGTGAAGTTTAACATGAAAGCAAAAGAAAAAACTGACATTTATATTTCATCTTTTGTCAGTTTCTCTTAACAATTATAAAGTTGGTCCCTTTTTTTCTACTTCATCAGCATTTACAACTTTATATGTATCTTCAAAATCTCTCTTAGAAATACCATACATATCATCTATATTAGTTATATTAATATATCCACCAGCAGCAATCATCATATCAGATCCCCATTGATTTAAAATTATATTATCCGGAATCTGAACAAAAGTCTGTACTCCTCCTTTAGGTTTAAATAAAGTTGGATTATCTCCATCAATTTCATATTTCTTCTTAAAGGTTGAATCAGAAATAATCCATTCATTACTATGACCATTACTATCTAATATTATGTTACCATTTTCATCAGTTTTTGTAACAATCCATCCAGGATTATTTGTGTCTTCATCTAAACTTACAGTATCAACTTTTTCTTTGATTTCATTTCCTGCAGAATCTACGCTCCACGATATAACTTCTTCACCAATTGTACCTGGTCTAGCCATTATTCTAGCAAACTCTCAGCTTGTATTGGCACTAAAGTACCACTTTCTAATCCATTTTTTACATATGTTAAAACATCTACTTTAGTATAATTTTCCATAATTCCTTCTTACCCAAACTATAGCATAAATCATAACAAATACCAATCTTCAATAGGTATTAAAAACTCCTTTATTCCATCATAATTATTTAATTTCAGTAAGCCAAAGACTATGTAAATTACAGTAAGCATAGATTTTATTATATTCACTACTATAAGGAAAACTTACTTCTGGTTTATCTCCTGCTTTTAACATCTTAATCATATAACTATCATCACTTGCAAGAATTATAAAAGAAATATAATGCTCATCAGTCATAGGATGCTCTACTTCTCCTACTTTAATATTAATTATTCCCTCTTTAATCTCATAAACTGGTAAATGCTTTTCAGTAGCAGCATCAACAGTGTTAGCTTCAATTAATTCCATTTTATCTCCACAACATACTAGAGCCTCGCTCTTATCTTCTAATTTTAAAATAACATTTCCACATTTTTTACATACATAAATTTTCATTAAACATACCTTCTTTCTATATCTATTATAATTTTTACTTTTTATCTTTACAAGTAGCAACTAAATTTTCTAACAGACATGCTATAGATAAAGGGCCTATTCCCTTAAATCTCGGAGTATAACTAACAGTATCACTATCTATTAAAACATCTCCTAGTCCTACATCTATAACAACACATTCATCTTTTAAATCACTACTTTTAAAAAGATTATTAACACCAGTTGCACTTACCACAATATCACTATTTTTTAAAATACTAACTAAATCTTTAGTTTTAGAATGACACATACTAACTGTTGCATCACTATTTATTAAGTAACTTGCAAGAGGTTTAGATAAATTATAACTTCTTCCAATAATAGTAACATTTTTACCACTTAAAGAGATATTATAAAACTCTAATATCTTTATAACTGCAAGTACAGTTGAATTAATTAATCTAGGTCTATTTATAGATAAATAATACTGATTAAGTGGATTTACTCCATCTATATCTTTATTTATATCAATCTCTTCATAACAAGAATGTTTATCTATATTTTTAGGTATAGGCTCTACTAATAAAATCCCAGTTATATCACTATCTTTATTTAATCCATCTATTAAAGAAATAACTTCTTTTGTATTAGAATTATCTAGTTTATAATGTCTAAAATATATATCTAAATCAAGACATTTATCTATTAGTAACTCACAATATTTAGAGTCATTAAAACTGATAATTGCAAGAGTAAGTTTCTTATCTTTAGTATCTTTTTTTACTTTAGTTAATATATCTTTTTCTAAAGTACTACACTCTAATACTCTACTCATATTTCTTAATCTCTCTTACTAAAAAATCATCAGTCATACCAGCGATAAAATCTATTACTTGTCTTTTTATATTAGTAGATTCTATATATGATTTATCTTGATGATTCAAAAATATTTTATAAATAATACTCTCTTTATTATTAGATTTAATATCTTCTAAATAGATATTATATATTTTATTGATGCCTGCCTCATAATAATCTAATTCTTCTTTAGTCATAGAATATTTATATATGTTTTCATTATTAAATTTCTTAAGAGCAAATAAGGCATTATAAACTTTATCACTCATTTTAATATAAGGTTTATCTATACTTTCATTAATAATATCTAAGACAATAGTATTAACAATATCTCTATTGTTATCACCAAGTACATCTCTTATTTCTTTAGGTATATCACTTCTTTTAAATCTATCTATCATAATAGCATCTTCAATGTCTCTACCAATATATCCTATAATATCACTAATTCTAACTACACAACCTTCTAAGGTCATAGGACGATATGTTTTAGATTTCTTTAAGTCTTTATAACTTTCATTATATTCGAATAAAAACTCATCCTTATCCTTCTTCATTGGTTCATATATTGGACTTAACATCTCCCCATTATGAGTCATAATACCATCTAATGTTTGAAGTGTTAAATTAAGGCCTTTCCCATCAGTTGCAACAAACATATAATATCTAACACCTTGAATATTATGAGCGAAATATTCTCCTAGTTCTTTAAGTGATAGTCTATTTAATATTGCTTCTCCAGCATGTCCTAAAGGAGTATGCCCAATATCATGACCTAAAGCAATCGCTTCTATTAAATCTTCATTTAAGTTTAAAGCCCTACCTATT
>CASEWH010000014.1 GCA_949291575.1 uncultured bacterium | reverse complement strand
TTGAAATAACGCAACATGAATAATGTAAAATAATCACTGAAAAATGACTATAATATGTTTTTAGTATTATGATAATATGATGTAAAATTTTCTCTGAAAATTAACTACATAATTAAGTCAAATATTTACTGAAAAATCACAAAATTATATAAAAACTTTCAAAAAATGCTTGTATTTCAAGGATTTCTATGATAATATTAATTACGTGTGACTGCTTAGATGTGGGAGGTTGTCGATACGCCAGGTTAAGTTGTTAATCAGCTATCGGGTTATTCACACGGAGCAAGTCTATACTAGATATAGGCGAAGGGAGGACGTAAATAGTGTCAACACAAAAGATTCGTATTAAGTTAAAAGCATATGATCATAAGATACTTGACAATGCTGTAACTAAAATTGTTGAAACAATCAAAAGAACTGGAGGAGATATAGTTGGACCTGTACCTCTACCAACAGAAATTGAGAAATTCACAATTTTAAGAGCTGTTCACAAATATAAAGATAGTCGTGAACAATTCGAAAGAAGAACACACAAGAGATTAATTGACATTAAAAGCCCAAGTAAAGAAACGATTGATGCATTAGCACATCTTGATTTACCAAGTGGTGTCGATATCAAAATCAAAACAATCTAAAATAGGAGGAAATGAAAATGAAAGGAATCTTAGGTACAAAAAAAGGAATGACTCAAGTATTCACTACTGATGGTAAGCTTATTCCTGTAACTGTTGTAGAAGTTGAACCTAATGTTGTTACACAAATCAAAACTAATGAAACAGATGGTTATGAAGCAATTCAATTAGGTTATAAAACAGTTAGAGAAAAACTAAGTAACAAACCAAAGATGGGTCATACCACTAAAGCTAATACTGAACCTAAGCGCTTCTTAAGAGAAATAAAAGGCGTAAATGTAGCTGATTACACTTTAGGACAAGTATTAGATGCTAGCACGTTTGTTGCTGGTGAAATTGTAGACGTTAGTGGAGTTAGCAAAGGAAAAGGTTTCCAAGGTGTAATTAAACGTCACAACGGGAGCCGTGGACCTATGGGACATGGTTCACAATATCATCGTGGAGTAGGATCTCTTGGAACAATGAGACCAATGCACGTATTAAAAGGTAAGAAATTACCAGGACAAATGGGTAATGTAAACTCTACTGTTCAAAACTTAGAAGTAGTAGCAGTAGACTTAGAAAATAATGTAATTTTAATTAAAGGTAATGTGCCTGGACCAAAAGAAGGGCTAGTAGTAATTAAAACAGCTGTTAAGAAGCCAGGTAAGAAAAATACTGCTAAAGACTTAATCACTTATGAAGAGATGAAAGAAGCTGAAGTTACTACTGAAGTAGAAGAAAATACTAATACTGAAGAAGTAGTAGAAGCTGCAACTACTGAGTCAACAGAAACAACAAACGAATAATCATCACTACAGTTTAAATAAAATTATGTTATGTAGTGAAAGGAGGAAAAAGTATGAAAAAGATAGATCTTTTAAATCTTAAAGGTGAAAAAGTAAATGAATTAAAATTAAATGAAGAAATATTTTCTATTACCCCAAATGATAAAGTATTATATGATGCAATTATTTTAGCAAGAGCATCATTAAGACAAGGAACACACTCTACTAAAAACCGTTCAGAAGTTAGCGGTGGAGGACGTAAACCTTGGAGACAAAAAGGAACTGGACATGCACGTCAAGGTTCAATTAGAGCTGTACAATGGGTAGGTGGAGGAAGATATGGAACTCCAGTACCAAGAGATTACAGTAAGAAACAAAATCGTAAAGAAAGAAGATTAGCATTAAAGAGTGCTTTAAGTCATAAGTTTAATGATAATGAAGTAATCGTTATGGAAGAGTTATCATTTACTACTCCAAAAACAAAAGAAATGATTACATTATTAAATACATTAAAAATAGCTGATAAAAAAGTACTATTCGTAGTAGAAGACTTCACAGAAAATGTAATATTAGCATCTAGAAATATTCCTAGTGTTGCCTTAATAGCAGCTAATGAATTAAATGTATTAGACTTAGTTAACTCTGATGTCGTAGTCTTTACTAGTGAAGCTATTAAAAAGATAGAGGAGGCTCTTAAATAATGGATACTAAATACTTAGAAATAATCAAAGCTCCTGTTATCACTGAAAAAAGTGGTTCTCTAGGAGAGAAGAATCAATATGTATTTAAGGTTTCTTCTAAAGCTAATAAAATTGAAATTAAACAAGCTATTGAAAAAATCTTTAAAGTACATGTAAAAGAAATAAGAACATTAAATGTTAAACCTAAAAAAAGAAGAGTTGGTCGCTATACTGGACTTACAAATAGATATAAGAAAGCTATTGTAACTCTAAGAGATGGTGAACAAATTGATCTTGGTTAGAAGGAGGAACTAAAATATGGCAATAAGAAATTATAAACCTACTACACCAGGACGTAGAGGAATGAGTACTCTAACAAACGAAGAGATTACTAAATCTACTCCAGAGAAAAGCTTAACAGTAACACTTAAGAAAAACTCTGGACGTAACAATCAAGGAAAAATAACTGTTCGTCATCAAGGTGGCGGAGTTAAAAGAAAATATCGTCTTATCGATTTCAAAAGAGATAAGAAAGATATCGCTGGTGTTGTAGCAAGCATAGAATACGATCCAAATAGAACAGCAAACATTGCATTAATCAACTATATGGATGGAGAAAAGAGATACATCATCGCTCCTAAGAACTTAAAAGTAGGAGACAAAGTAATAAGCGGTGAAAACGTAGATATCAAAGTAGGAAATGCTCTTCCTATTATGAATATTCCAGTAGGTACTGTTATTCATAACATTGAACTTCGCCCAGGTAAAGGAGCAGCTCTAGCAAGAAGTGCTGGAACATCTGCTCAAATCCTTGGACGTGAAGGAAAATATGTAATGATTAGATTATCAAGTGGAGAACAAAGAAAAGTACTTGGTACTTGTATGGCTACAGTTGGTGTTGTTGGTAACGAAGATGCTAGCTTAGTTAAACTTGGTAAAGCAGGACGTAAACGTCATATGGGAATTCGCCCAACAGTTCGTGGTTCTGTTATGAACCCTAATGACCATCCACACGGTGGTGGTGAAGGACGTGCTCCAGTTGGACGTAAGGCACCTCTTACTCCATGGGGTAAACCTGCTCTTGGATATAAAACAAGAAATAATAAAAAGACAGACAAATTTATTGTACGTCGTCGTAATAGTAAATAGGAGGATAAAATATGGCTAGAAGTTTAAAAAAAGGACCTTATGTATTTCCAAGACTATTAAAAAAGGTTCAAAAATTAAATGAAACTGGAAAAAAAGAAGTAATTAAAACTTGGTCACGCCGTTCTACTATCTTTCCTGAATTTATCGGCCACACCTTTGCAGTTCATAACGGTAAAGAATTTATCCCTGTTTATGTTACTGAAGATATGGTTGGACACAAATTAGGAGAATTTGCTTTAACTCGTAAAAATGGTGGACATGGCTCTGACAAAAAATAATAAAGACTAGGAGGAGTTAAAAATGGAAGCAAAAGCAATCGCTAAAATGCAAAGAATATCACCTATCAAAGCTCGTTTAGTAATTGATACTATTCGTGGTAAAAAAGTAAGTGATGCTCTAGCAATATTAGAAAATACAAATAAAAAAGCGGCTCGCCTTACTAAGAAAGTCTTAAATTCAGCAGTAGCAAATGCCGTTAATAATAACGGTATGGAAGCTGACGATTTATATGTAAAGGAAGCACGTGTAGATGCTGGTCCAGTAATGAAAAGAGTATTATTCGATTCACGTGGACGCATCGGACATAATGATAAAAGAACAAGTCACATAGTTATTGTAGTGGCTGCAAAATAATAAGGAGGAACTATAATGGGACAAAAAGTTAATCCAAACGGACTAAGACTTGGCATCAACAAAGATTGGGAAGCTAAATGGTATGCTCCTAAAGGTGAAGTATCTAAAACATTAGTAAATGATATTAAAATTAGAGAATACCTTGAAAAAAATCTTAAAAATGCAGGAATTGCCAAAGTCGAAATAGAAAGAACTCCAAAGAAATGTGAAGTTTCTATCCATACATCACGTCCAGGTGTTATCATCGGTCGTGGTGGAGAAGAAATTACAAAACTTAAGGATAAACTATCAAAAGTCGTTGGTGAAAACATTAATATATCAATCGTTGATATTAAGAAAGCAGACCTTAATGCACAATTAGTTGCAGATTCAATTGCAAGTCAAATTACAAATAGAGCATCATTTAGAATGGCTCAAAAACGTGCAATTAGAAATGCAATGAAAGCAGGAGCTAAAGGTATCAAAACAAAAGTATCAGGACGTTTAGGTGGTGCTGATATGGCTCGTAGTGAAGGATATACAGAAGGAACTATCCCACTACATACATTAAGAGCAGATGTTGATTATGCTACAAGTGAAGCAGATACAACATATGGTAAAATTGGTGTAAAAGTATGGATTTACAAAGGCGAAATCCTACCATCAAAGAATAAAGTAAGTAAAGATACTAAAGAAAGTAAAGAAAGAAAAGCTAAAGGAGGTAATTAGAGTGTTAATACCATCAAGAACTAAATATCGTCGTGTTCACAGATTACCTTACGAAGGCAAATCAAGAGGTAATCGTGAGTTACACTTTGGTGAGTATGGATTACAAGCTAAAGAAGGAGCATGGATCACAGCAAATCAAATCGAAGCAGCTCGTGTTGCCATGACTCGTTATATGAAACGTGGTGGTAAAGTATGGATAAACATATTCCCACACATGCCACTAACTAAAAAACCTATCGGTACTCGTCAAGGTAAAGGTAAAGGTAATGTTGAAGAATGGGTAGCAGTAGTTAAAGAAGGAAAAATCATGTTTGAAGTAGCAGGTGTTTCTGAAGAAGTAGCTCGTGAAGCATTAAGACTAGCAAGCCATAAATTACCAATAACTTGCAAATTTGTAAAGAAAGAAGATAAAGTAGCAGGAGGTGTTACTAATGAAGGTTAAAGAAATTAGAGAATTATCAAACGAAGAGATCAATGCAAAACTTAAAGAATCTAAAGAAGAACTATTCAACTTAAGATTTAGTGGAGCAATGGGTAACCTAGAAAAACCTTCACGCCTTAGAGAATTAAGACACCAAGTAGCAAGACTAAAAACCGTTTTAAAAGAACGCGAGAAAGAAGAAAAGGTTGATTAGGAGGTAAGTTATGGAAAAGAAAATGACACATGAAGTAGTTGGTAAAGTTGTTAGTACAAAAAACAATAAAACTATTACAGTTTTAGTAGAAACACATAAAATGCACCCAAAATATCACAAAAGAGTTAAATCATCTAAAAAATACAGTGTACACGATGAAACAAATAAAGCAAAAGTAGGAGATGTAGTTAGAATCGTTGAAACAAAACCAATTTCTAAGACTAAACATTTCTACTTAAAAGAAATCGTAAAAGAAGCAGTTATTCTATAACTCTTAAGGTAAAGGAGGATAATCTATGTTACAACAAGAAAGTAGATTAAAAGTTGCAGACAACTCAGGAGCACGTGAATTATTAGTAATCAGAGTGCTAGGAGGAAGTCATGTTAAAACTGGAAATATCGGAGATGTAGTTGTTGGAACCGTTAAAAATGCTATACCAAATTCACCACTTCCTAAAGGTAAAGTTGTAAAAGCTGTAATCGTAAGAAGCAAAAGAGGAGTAAGACGTGAAGATGGTAGTTATATCAAATTTGATGATAACGCATGTGTAATCATTAGAGATGATAAAAGTCCAGTCGGAACTCGTGTCTTTGGTCCAGTAGCACGTGAACTTCGTGATAAAGACTATATGAAGATAGTAAGTCTTGCGAAAGAAGTACTATAAGGAGGAAAGTTATGAAGTTAAAAGTTGGAGATAAAGTCGTTGTTATAAGTGGTGCTGATAAAGGTAAAGAAGGAAAAATCATCAAAACACTTAGAAGCGAAAATAAAGTTATTGTAGAAGGAGTACATATTGTTAAGAAACATCAAAAACCTACAGGAAATAACTCAGGTGGAATTCTTGAAATAGAAGCACCTATTGATGCCTCTAATGTAATGATAATTGATCCTAAGACTAAAAAAGGCACAAGAATCGGACATACAACAGACAAAAATGGAAAAAAAGTAAGAATAAGTACAAAATCTAAAGAAGTACTAGATTAGTGGAAGGAGGTTACATAAATGACATTAAAAGAAAAGTATAATAAAGAAGTAGTTCCAGCTCTTATGAGTAAATATGGTTATAAATCAATAATGGAAGTACCAAAACTAGAAAAAGTTGTTATCAATATGGGTGTTGGAGATGCTACTACAAATTCTAAACTATTAGATGCTGCGCTTTCAGACCTTGAAAAAATCTCAGGACAAAAACCAGTAGTTACAAAAGCAAAGAAATCAATCGCTGGTTTCAAGATTAGAGAAGGACAAAAGATAGGTTGTAAAGTAACACTTAGAAGTGATAACATGTATAACTTTGTTGATAAACTAATTTCTATCTCACTTCCACAAGTTCGTGATTTTAGAGGAGTTAATCCAAAATCTTTCGATGGTCGTGGTAACTATACATTAGGTATTAAAGAACAATTAATCTTTAGTGAAATAAACTATGATGAAATAGTAAAAGTACGTGGTATGGATATTATATTCGTAACAACTGCTAAAACTAATGAAGAAGCTTATGACTTATTAAAAGGTTTAGGAATTCCTTTTAGAAAGTAATGGAGGGTAAAAGATGGCAAGAAAAAGTATGGTTGTAAAACAAAGTAGAAAGCCAAAATACAAAGTACGTGAATATACACGTTGTTCACGTTGTGGCAGACCACATGCAGTTATGAGTAAATTTGGAATCTGCCGTATTTGCTTCCGTGAATTGGCTTATAAAGGACAAATACCAGGCGTTAAAAAATCAAGCTGGTAGAAAAGGAGGAAAAAAGATGGCTGTAGTTACAGATACAATTGCAGATATGTTAACTCGTATTCGTAATGCTAACGCTATGCGTTATGAAGAAGTAAAAGTTCCTTCATCAAAATTAAAATTAGAAATAGCAAGAATTTTAAAAGAAGAAGGATTTATTAAAGATTACAAGTTAGAAAAAAATGATGTACAAGGTACAATCGTTCTAACATTAAAATATGGTGAAAACAAAGAAAGAGTAATAACAGGCTTAAAGAGAATTTCTAAACCAGGACTTAGAGTATATGCTAAAACTGATGAAATTCCAGTAGTATTAAATGGACTAGGAATTGCAATAGTTTCTACATCTAAGGGAATTATGACAGATAAAGAAGCAAGAAGACAAAAACTTGGTGGCGAAGTCTTAGCTTATGTTTGGTAAAAGGAGGTGTTTTGAATGAGCCGTATTGGAAATCGTAAAATTGAAGTTCCCACAGGAGTAACAGTTACTGAAGACAACGGAATCGTAACAGTTACTGGCCCAAAGGGAAGCTTGAGCCAAAAGATGTTGAAAGGTATTTCAATGGAACAAAAAGATAATGAAATAACATTAACAAGAGTAAGCGATGCAGTAAAAGCAATGCATGGAACAATGAATGCACTTCTTCAAAATATGATTACAGGTGTAACTAAAGGATATGAGAAGGGACTAGAAATAGTAGGTGTTGGATATCGTTTCAATGTAAGTGGTAAAAAATTAACTATCAATGCTGGGTATTCTCATCCTGTAGAAATGACTATACCTGAAGGGCTTACTGTAGAAGCATCATCTAATACAGAAATAACAGTTAAAGGTATTGATAAAGCCTTAGTTGGTGAATTTGCTGCCAACGTAAGAAAAGTACGTCGCCCTGAACCATATAAAGGTAAAGGTATTCGCTATAAAGATGAACATATTAGACGTAAAGAAGGAAAGAAAGCTGCTTAAGCTAGTAGGAAGGAGAGAAATATATGATTAATAAAAAGTCAAGAAATAGCATGCGCGGGGTACGTCATGCTAGAATTAGAACTCATTTATGTGGAACAAGTGAGATTCCAAGACTAAATGTATTTAGATCAAACACTGCAATTTATGCACAAGTTATCGATGATGAGAGTTCTACTACTTTAGTATCTGCTTCTTCTAGAGATAAAGATTTAAATTTAAAGAATAAATCAAACATTGAAGCAGCTACTGCTGTAGGTGTTAGTATCGCTAAAAAATGTAGTGAAGCTGGCATTAAAAAAGTAGTATTTGATAGAGGTGGATATCTTTATCATGGACGTGTTAAAGCATTAGCAGATGCTGCACGTGAAAATGGACTAGAGTTCTAAGGAGGGTAAATATGCAAAAACAAACAAACGATGCCAAAGAAAAACAAACTGAAGAACTAGTCGTTCAACTTAAAAGTGTAGTTAAAGTTACAAAAGGTGGACGTCAACGTCGTTTTTCAGCAGTTGTTGTTGTTGGAGATCGTAAAGGACATGTTGGTATCGGTACAGGAAAAGCTTTTGAAGTACCAGATGCTATTAAGAAAGCAATAAGCAATGCTAATAAGAATATGATTACTATAGAATTAATTGATGGAAGAACTATTGCTCATGAAGTAATAGGAGTAAGTGGAGCTGCTAGAGTAATGTTAAAACCAGCTAAAGAAGGTACTGGTATCATTGCTGGAGGTAGTGTAAGAGCTGTCCTTGAACTAGCTGGAATTCGTGATGTTGTATCAAAATCTCTTGGAGCTAGAACTAAACTAAATATGGCAAATGCTGCTATAAATGGTCTTAAGAGTATTAAAACACCAGAAGAGGTTGCAAAACTTCGTGGTAAAAGTGTAGAGGAGATTTTAGGATAATGAAGTTACATGAATTAAAGAAAAATGAAGGTGCTACTTTCCGTAAAAAGATAGTAGGACGTGGACCTGGTTCAGGATCAGGAAAAACATCAGGACGTGGACAAAAAGGACAAAACGCTCGTAGTGGTGGAGGAGTTTCACCAGTATTCGAAGGTGGACAATTACCACTATATAGAAGACTTCCAAAAAGAGGATTTAGTAATCATGATTTTAAAACAGTATATGCAGTTATCAATGTCGGAGATTTAAATGTATTTAATGATGGAGATGTTGTTACACCAGCATTACTTAAAGAAAAAGGAATTGTTAAAAAACAACTAGATGGAATTAAAGTATTAGGAAATGGTACACTTGAAAAGAAAATTACAATTCAAGCTCATAGATTTTCAAGTAGTGCACTAAGAAAAATAGAAGAATCAGGAAGTAAAGCCGAGGTGATCTAAGATGCCTCTATTGAAGCAATTATTTAAACCTACAAATAGAGATTTACTAAAAAGAATTGGTTTTACTTTAGTAGCATTAGCAATATTTATAATAGGAACAACTATTCAAGTTCCAGGAACTGAAAGTATTACTAAAAACCTAGGATTCTTAGAATTAGTTAATACTATGGGTGGTGGAGCTTTACAAAACTTTTCAATCTTTGCTTTAGGTGTTATGCCTTATATTACAGCAACGATTGTTATGCAACTATTAGGAGAACTAATTCCTTATTTCCAAGAGCTAAATAAACAAGGACATGTAGGTAGACAAAAAATTAATACCTATTCAAGATATATGGGAATACTATTTGCACTTTTACAAGGTTATGCCTTCTCATTTATGTTCTTAGGTAGAAGTGCAAGTGCCACTGAATATATCTATATATCAGTAGTATTAACAGCAGGTACAGCATTCCTACTTTGGTTAGGAGATCAAATTACAAGAAAAGGTATAGGTAATGGTTTAAGTCTAATAATTATGGCAGGAATTATTGCCACACTACCACAAATGTTTATTGATGCTTTCCAGGGATTAGTAGTATTTGATGGTACTACTCAAGAAATAACATTAGGAATAGTTAAATTTATCCTATTTGTAATAATCTACTTTGCTATCATCGTTGGAGTTATCTTCGTACAAATGGCAGAGAGAAAAGTTCCAATTCAATATGCTAATAAATCAACAACATATGGACAAAGCGCATCTTATGTTCCAATTAAAGTAAATACCGCTGGGGTTGTACCTGTGATATTCGCATCAAGCTTAATGGCAATTCCAGGAATAATCGCTAGCCTAATAAATAATGAAAGCTTTAGTCTTTTCGTACAAAACTATTTAACATATACAACACCTGTAGGATTTATAATCTATGTAATATTTATATTCCTATTTGGATTTGTATATACTTATATGGTTTTCAAACCAGAAGACTTTGCTAAAAATCTTCAAGAAAGTGGAGGTTACATTCCAGGAATTAGACCAGGTAATGAAACTAAAACTTACTTATCAAAAGTATTAACAAGAATAACTTGTCTAGGCTCAGTATTCCTTGCAATTATCGTAGCCTTACCAATAATATTCTCTAATGTAACAAGTTTACCAACAAGTGTTAGTATTGGAGGTACAGGTTTACTAATTGTTGTAGGAGTTGCCCTAGAAACTTATAAACAAATAGAAGGAAGTCTTCTTTCTAGAAATTATAAGAAGGGTTATAGTAGAAGATGAAAAATATAATTTTTATCGCCCCACCTGCAGCAGGTAAGGGGACCCAAAGTGCTATTTTAGAAAAGAAATATAACCTACCACATATCTCAACAGGAGACATCTTAAGAGAAGAATCTAAAAAAGATAGTGAATTAGGTAGATATATTTCTGAAGTATTAAGTAGTGGAGGCTTAGTAAAAGATGAAGTTACTTATGAACTTCTAAGAAATCGTTTATCACAAGATGACTGTAAAAATGGTTATATCTTAGATGGTTTTCCAAGAAACATAGAGCAAGCCTATAAATATGATGAGATACTTTATAGTCTTAATCAAGAACTAGGCTATGTCATTCAGTTAGATATTTCTGAAGAAATACTTGAGAAAAGAATAACTGGAAGAAGAATCTGTGAAGACTGTGGAAGTGTTTATAACATAAATTCTGATAATGAGAAACCAAAACAAGAGTCAATATGTGATAAATGTAATGGTAAATTATATCAAAGAAACGATGATAACATAACTTCATTTAAGAATAGATATAATTTATATATAGAAAAAACTAAACCACTACTTGACTATTATGCTAAAAAAGGTATATTATATGTAATCAATGGAAATGACTCAGTTGAGGAAGTTTCTAAAAGAATAGATGCCGTTTTAAAAAAGGGGATGTAAAGAATGATTACTTTAAAAAGTAAAAGAGAAATTGAGTTATTAAAAGAAGCTGGACATATTGTCTATCTTACTCATCAGTATTTACGTCCCCATATTAAAGATGGTATCAAAACAAAAGAGTTAGACCGACTTGCCGAAGAATTCATAAGAAGTAAAGGAGCGACACCATCATTTAAAGGTTATGAAGGATTTCCTTCTACACTTTGTATAAGTATTAATGATGAGGTTGTTCATGGCTTTCCAAGTGATAGAGTTCTACAAGATGGTGATATAATATCAATAGATATTGGCGCTTGTTATAAAGGTTATCATGGCGATTCAGCTTGGACTTACACCGTAGGTGAAGTAAGTGATGATGCTAAATACCTATTAGAACATACAGAAAAAGCTTTGTATGAAGGTATTAAACAAGCGAAAGTCGGTAATAGAATAGGCGATATCAGTTATGCCGTTGAAAAATATGCAACCGAACATAACTTAGGTGTCGTTAAAGAATTAGTAGGACATGGTGTTGGAACTAGTGTTCATGAAGCACCAGATGTTCCAAACTATGGTACTAAAGGAACAGGACCTAAAATTAGAGATGGCATGGTTATTGCCATTGAACCAATGTTAACTTTAGGAAGTCCAGATATCTATATAGAAGATAATGACTGGACCGTTAAAACAGAAGACTCTTCATTATCAGCACATTTTGAGCATACAATAGGGGTTACTAATGATGGAGTTATTATATTAACAGGAGAGTGAAAGAATGGCTAAAGATGATGTTATTGAAGTTGAAGGTAAAGTTCTAGAAATTATACCAGGTGGTAAGTTCAAAGTTAAACTAGAAAACGGACATGTTGTAGAAGCTCACGTTTCTGGTAAAATACGAATGAACTACATTCGCATCTTACCGGGGGATACCGTTATGTTAGAACTATCACCTTATGATTTAACACGTGGGCGTATTACCTATCGTAAATAGTAGGAGGGATAAAAATGAAAGTAAGAGCAAGTGTAAAGAAAATTTGCCCAAAATGCAAAATAGTAAGAAGAAAAGGTAAAATCAGAGTAATTTGTGAAAATCCAAAACACAAACAAGTACAAGGTTAATAAGGAGGAGAAGTTATGGCACGTATTAAAGGTGTAGATATTCCAAATGACAAGCATATATGTATATCACTTACATATATCTATGGTATTGGTAGAAGTTTAGCAAAGAAAATCTGTAAAAATGCTAAAGTTGACCCAACTAAGAAAGCAGGAGATTTAACTCAAGACGAGTTAATCGCTCTAAGAGATGAAATCAATAAACATCCAACTGAAGGTGATCTACGTCGTGAAGTTAGTATGAATATCAAAACTAAAATGGAAATTAATTCATATGAAGGAACACGTCATAAAAAAGGATTACCTGTAAGAGGTCAAAGAACAAATAGAAACGCTCGTACTCGTAAGGGTAGAGGTAAAGTAGTAGCTAACAAGAAAAAGTAGTTAGGAGGTTATTATGGCTTATAAAACAAGAAAAAGAAAAGTTAAAAAGAATATACCTGAAGGTGTAGTACATATTGGTGCAACTTTTAATAATACAATTATTACTATTACTGATAAAGAAGGTAACACTGTAAGTTGGGCATCAGCTGGTGCACTAGGATTTAAAGGAAGTAAGAAATCAACACCATTCGCAGCAGGTATGGCAGCAGAACAAGCAGGAAAAGCTGCATATGATATGGGAATGCGTAAAGTAGAAGTATTTGTTAAAGGATTAGGACCAGGAAGAGAAACAGCAATTAGATCACTTCAAACAGCAGGTCTTGAAGTAACAGGAATTACTGATGTTACACCAATTCCACATAATGGATGCCGTCCACCAAAGCGTCCTCGTGGATAATAAAAGGGAGGTTAATAAATTGATAGAATTTGAAAAACCAGTTTATAAAATTACTGATTATGTAGAAAATAATTTCTATGGAAAATTTGAACTAGAACCACTAGAAAGAGGTTTTGGTACAACTTTAGGAAATGCTTTAAGAAGAGTAATGTTATCATCACTACCAGGTAGTGCAATTAGCGCTGTTAAAATTGATGGTGTATTACATGAATTCCAAACTATGGATGGAGTTATAGAAGATGTAACTACAATTATCCTTAACTTAAAAGGAGTAGTTGTTAAGAATCATACAGAAGATACTAAAATAATTACTCTTAATAAAGTTGGAGAAGGAGTAGTAACAGCTGCTGATATTGAAGCAGATAGTGATATTGAAATAATCAATAAAGACCACGTTATCGCTACTCTTGCTAAAGGTGGATCAATAAATATGACTATGATTGTTACTAATGGTCGTGGTTATGTTAAGAGTGAAGATTCTAATCTTAGAGAAGATGATAAGAAAAATGGTTTCATCGCTATGGATGCAATCTATTCTCCAATTGAAAGAGTTTCATATGAAGTAGAAAGTGCTAGAGTTGGACAAGATGAAAGTTATGATAAATTAGTAATGGAAGTATGGACTAATGGTTCTATTAAACCAGAAGAGTCTATCGCTTTAGCAGCTAAAATCTTAATTGAACACTTTAAACTAGTTACAGAATTAAGTGATATCTCTAATGTAAGTGGTATGATGATAGAAAAAACAGAAGATCCTAAGACAAAAGCATTAGAAACATCTATTGAAGATTTAGACTTCTCAGTAAGAGCATATAACTGCTTAAAAAGAGCAGGTGTTCATACCTTACAAGACTTAGTTAATAAGAGTGAAAACGATATGATGAAAATCCGTAACTTAGGAAAGAAATCATTAAAAGAAGTATTAGATAAAATTAAAGAATTAGGGCTTGACCTAAGAGAAGATGATTAAGGAGGTAAACTTATGGCATATAGAAAATTAGGCGTTGATAATAAACACAGAAGAAGTATGTTAGCAACTCTTACTAAACAAGTAATTATGAATGGCCAAATAACAACTACTGAAACAAGAGCTAAAGAAGTTAGAAAAGCTGTTGATAAAATGATTACTTATGGTAAGAAGGGAGATCTTGGTAGTCGTCGTAGAGCCCTAGCTTTTCTTCACAATGATAAAGCTGTTGTAAATAAAATATTTAATGAACTAGCTCCACGTTATGCAAGTAGAAATGGTGGATATACACAAATATTAAAATTAGGTGAACGTCGTGGAGATGGAGCATTACTTGCTATCATTAAATTAGTAGATGAAGAGACTAAAGAAGAGGCAAAATAATGTCTCTTTTTTTTGTACAAGTATGATATAATATCTATACAGATGAAATACTTGTGAGGGAATAACGATGTGTTGGCAAAGCCAGTAAGCATACAGAATGTATGTGAGAATTCATCTCGCCCGGGGTATTTCATCTTTTATTTTGTCTTAAACAGTGCTATAATAAAACGTATCTTGAGGAGGAAGTAGTATGCAAAGAAAAAATAAATATGTTGGAAACTTAACAATAGGAGCTGTAACAGGAGGTTTAATAATAGGAGGATTAAATCTTGTCTTAATTGACAGGAAACCATTTGTAAGAGATTATATAGAGAATTATCAAGTAACCACAGATGCCACTATTAGGACAACAGAAGGTTTAACTAGATTAAATCCAACTTCACAGTTCTTAACTGAAGATGAACTTGAAAGTATGAATGAATTAGAAGTAAAAAGCTATACACAAGCTGGAGATAATTATGATGTAGAAACCTATGGTTTTTCAAATGGTAGTTTAACAGATGAAGAAATAACCACAAAACAAAATCAATTTGAGAATGGGAACTCTTTATCTACAATAACTAATTATGATAACCACGATGAATATCAAGTAGAAGCTAGAGAATTACCTGCAAGTTATGAAAATATTCTAGAAGAAATAAGTATTAAAAGTGTTAATCATAATAGTGTAATAAAGGTAAGAGAAAGTAGAGAATATAATATAGAAGATACAGCTTTTTGGATTTTTGGTACAGCTCTTGGATCTTTTTATGGTTACTTATTGGGGGGAATTACTTATCAATCAGCAAAGAAAAAGATTAAAAAATAAAATAATGTCATTATTTGGCTATAATTTCCACTTGCTCATCTCTTCATTCTGTACTACAATGATTAAAATGGAGAAGAGCTATGGAAAACAATATAAAAATTACAATTTTAAATGAAGCAAAAGAAAGTATTGAAAACGGATATATAAATAAAGCAGAATTATTACTTAAAGGATATCTTGATTTTAATAAAGATGCTGAAGTTGCCGCCTTACTTGCAAACATTTACACCCAAAGAGGAGAACTAAAGGAAGCACTAGAGATATTAAAAAGCCAAGATTCTAATTATTTTTGTGTTTATAAAAGTCTAAGTGAAGTCTATATTAAATTAGAAAAATATGACAAACTATACAATTTATGGAAGAAAAGTAAAAATAGAAACTTCCAAGATTTAAAGAAAGAAAAAGATTTAAAAAAAGCATCACAATATTTAAAAAGAGTACAAGTATTTCTAAAATTATTTGTAAGTAAAAGAATAGAAATACCTAAAGAGTTAGATTATAAAGAACAGCAATATGTAAAATACGATTATAATAGGGCCTTAGAACATATTGAATTAAGACATACTAGTCCTAATAATAATCCTAATGAAAATACTAGTTCTATATTTTATAGTCATTATGATTTAGAAGAACTATTTTTAGTAGCTACTAGAAATATAGAATTTGAAAAAAGAGAAATAAAACTTAAGTGGGACTTCTCAGATACCTATATATTTTATTTTAAAGATATTGGTAGAAGTGAAACTGGTTTAAGTTTAAACTTTTTTAGGGTGGCAACGATTCCTAATACTAATAAGATAATTACAATGTTTCCTACTTTTAACAGAAAGTCTTCTAGTCTTTGTTATCTTTCAAAACAAGATATGCTTCCAATATGTAATTCTATTGTTCATACTGATAGAATTTACAGAGAAAAGACGTATAGTATTAACAAAAAGTAGTTGCATTAAGCTTTAATATTTCGTATAATAATACTAGATTTTAAATGTGGTTGTAGTAGTAAAAAAGACCTATTTTAATAGAGAGTTTGTGGTTGATGGAAACAAACATAATAGCTTTTTGAACTTGATAACCTTAAACATTTACGGATAAGTCCGATATAACTTTAAAGTGCATAGATTTCTATGAAGCAAGATGGTACCACGGGTTTAACTCGTTCTTGTTAATAGGAATCTATTTTTGTTAGGAGGAGTATTATGTTAGATGAGTTAATATTATTTATTATGACTTTCTTACTAGTTTTTATAATTTATGAATTATTTTTAGTAAGAAAATCTAAAAAAGATAAAAGAAGAAAGAAACCAGTTGAGGTTAATTACTTGATAGGTAAATATAACCTTGATTTAGATAAACTAAACTATAAGAGACTCTTAAATATAATAAGTGCAGTTAGTGCTTTTGATATTTCATTAGTAGTAACAATAGTCTCATTATTAGATAGTTTTTATTTACAGTTATTAATAGGCTTTATCTTAATAATGCTATTAATACTTGTAAGTTATGATATAGTAGGAAGAATATACAAGAAGAAAGGATGTTGTAAGAATGGAAAAAATTAATGATATAGAAAAGAAATGGCAAGATTATTGGCTAAATAATAAGTGCTTTAAAGCTGTAACAGGAGAAAAAGATAAAGAACCATACTATATTTTAGTAGAGTTTCCTTATCCATCGGGAGCAGGATTACATGTAGGTCATGTTAGAAGTTATACTGCTCAAGATGTACTTGCAAGAGTAAAACGTATGCAAGGATATAACGTTTTATTCCCAATGGGGTGGGATGCCTTTGGTGCACCTGCAGAACAATATGCTATTAAAAATCATATTCATCCAAAAGATGCTGTTAAAGAAAATATAAAAACCTTTAAAGGACAAATGATGTCACTTGGATTCTCATTTGACTGGGATAGAGAATTTTCAACAACAGACCCAGAATACTATAAATGGACACAGTGGCAGTTCTTACAATTTTACAAACATGGTATGGCCTATAAAGATAAGAAAGATGTAAATTGGTGTCCAACTTGTAAAAGTGTATTGTCAAATGAAGATGCCGCTGGTGGTGTATGTGAGAGATGTGGTAGTAAAGTTGTTCAAAAAGAAAAAGAACAATGGATGTTAAGAATGAGTGATTATGCCGAAGATTTACTTAAAGGTTTAGATGATACAAACTTTGCAGAACGTGTAAAACTAGGACAAATAAACTGGATAGGTAAGTCAACAGGTGCAGAGATAGATTTTACTATTGAAGAGACTAATGATAAATTAACTGTCTATACTACAAGATGTGATACATTATTTGGTGTAACTTTCATGGTAGTGGCACCAGAACATCCAATATTAGAAAAACTAAAAGATATAATTACTAATATGGATGAAGTAAGAAAGTATCAAGAGTATGCTAAAAGTAAAAGTGCTTTTGAAAGAGTAGAAGTAAACAAAGATAAAACCGGTGTAAAATTAGAAGGTATAACTGTAAAGAATCCTGTAAGTGGTAAGACTGTTGACGTCTTTATCTCTGACTATGTTATGATGGGTTATGGAACAGGTGCAATTATGGCAGTTCCTGCACATGACCAAAGAGATTATGACTTTGCTAAGAAATATAATATTCCTATCATCGAAGTAATTGAAGGGGGAGATATTTCTAAAGAAGCCTATACTGGTGATGGTAAAATGATTAACTCAGACTTCTTAAATGGTTATACCAATAAGAAAGACTCTATAAATAGAATGTTAGAGTACTTAAAAGAAAACAATTTAGGAAGAGAAAAAACTAACTATCGTTTACAAGACTGGATTTTCTCAAGACAAAGATTCTGGGGAGAACCAATACCAATGATATACTGTGAAAAATGTGGATGGCAACCTATGGATGAGAAAGACCTACCGCTATTACTTCCAGATGTTGCAGAATATGAACCAACAGATACAGGAGAATCACCTCTTGCAAAAATAACAGACTGGGTTAATACAACTTGTCCATGCTGTGGTGGTCCTGCAAGACGTGAGACTGATACTATGCCTAACTGGGCAGGTTCATCTTGGTATTTCTTAAGATTTATGGATGCAGATAATGACAAAGAATTTGCTTCTATGGATGCTATGAAATATTGGCAGAAAGTAAATTGGTACAATGGAGGTATGGAACATACAGCAAGACATTTACTATATGCAAGATTCTGGGTACAGTTCTTATATAATATTGGACTAGTTCCATCTAAAGAAATGATTGATGTCCGTGTTAGTCATGGTATGGTTTTAGGACCAGATAATCAAAAGATGAGTAAGAGTAAAGGTAATGTAATAAATCCTGATGATATAGTTAATGAATATGGTGCTGATACTCTTAGAACTTATGAAATGTTTATGGGTGACTATACTCAAGATGTACCATGGAGTACAGATTCCCTAAGAGGATGTAAGAGATTCTTAGATAAAGTAGAACGTCTAAAGTCTAAAGTTAATGATAAAACTGGCTTTACTGATAGTTTAGTTGTTTTACAAAATAAGACAGTAAAAGACTTAGATTCATCACTTTCAAGGATGAGTTATAACACTTATATATCTTCATTAATGATATTAACTAATGCCTATGATGATTTAGATAGTATAACTAAAGAAGATTATCATTTGCTTTTAACACTATTAAATCCAGTCGCTCCTCATATTACAGAAGAGTTAAATGAATCTTTAGGATATGAACCATTATGCTATGAAAAATGGCCTACATATGATGAGTCTAAACTTGTAGAAACAGAAAAAGAAATAGCAGTTCAAGTAAATGGTAAAGTACGAGCTACTATAACAATAAATGTTAATGATAGTGAAGAAGTAGTAAAAGAAAAAGCTTTAGAACAAGAAAATGTAAAGAGATTCACTGAAGGTAAAGAAATTGTTAAGATAATAGTTATCAAAGGTAAAATAGTAAATATAGTTGTAAAATAGTTTTAAACAAGCAAAGGTGGTGCTTATAATTCTCTTTGCTTTTTCCACAATTTTTGTGGAAAAAGTGTTTTAAAATATAGTAGAAAGGTTGTGACTATATGAAAGTAAAAATATTCGACTATGAAGATGAGAGTGATTTACAAAAAGCAATGAATGAGTTTTTAGGCGATTTAGATGGAGAAGTTGTAGATATTAAGTATGCCGTTAGTTCTTTTCCTAGTGGAGAAGAGCAGATATATTGTTTTTCTGCTATGATAATTTACTATTAAAAAGACAAAAGAAAAATAACATACTAAGTTATTTTTCTTCCTCCTATTATTATCTCCCCTATTTAACAATAAATAAGACATCTAATTCTTGAATTAGATGCAAACCAAATCACTTTTGAAAGCATCTATTCTTATTACAAATCTCTTTGCTAAATACATAGTATCATATTTTCTAGGTAATTGTCAAAGTATCAAATAAGAAAAATTGACATTAAATGTGGTTAGTGTTATAATATGCACATATTAATTAAAGGGGGAATTATATTATGATGTATGATAAAAAAATATTTGCAGAGCTTAGAAAAGAAGTAGTTGGTGCTTCCTGCAAAGAAGTTTATAAAAAAGCAGAAGAGTATAATAAGGTTAAATCTTGGGTAGAGTATATGGAAGATAAATATCCTAAGGAAGAGCTTTCTTCAAGATATGATTATCGTGAAGCTAAAAATTATTTATATCATGTACAAAAACCAAGTATTAGACAAAGACTTTTAGATGATTTAGAATGGGCAGGCTTTAATAAAGAAGATGCTGGCACTAAGCATATTGCAACTATTGCCACTTTATTTTTCCATGAAAGAAAACTATATCAAAGTAAATTTATTACAGATAAAAGTTATTGGGATTTAAGTGACTTTGATAATGAACATTATAAAATGTTAGGATTACCTAAAGAACAAGTAGTGTGTGATATTTTAGATGTTATGTCTAAAAATAATGATATACATTGTTCTCATGAAACATTAATATATGGCATGGCCGATAAGTATGGTGTTTATGGTTATGACCGTGATGAAGAAGACATTAAACCATATTCTGATATGTCAAAAAGAGATGTTCAAAAAGAATTAAAATAAATGTAGAAAAACTTCCTAGAAAATTTGACAAAAGTATAAAACAATAATATAATCAAATAGAATTTTGTTGATGAAGAAGTCATCCAAGTAGTTAATTTCAAACTCTAAAAGGAAATGTGGTCAGCGACTGAGAGCCACAATAGATAAGGGAATTTAATGAATTTCAATGATGGAGTCAAATCGTGTATGAGCGTTAATCTATAATGAGGTAGTAGTAATACTATAAAAAAAGGTGGTACCACGAGCAATTCGTCCTTTATGGATGGACTGCTCGTTTTAATTTATTAAAAATATGGAAGGAAGTGGTTAATTTGGAAAATGGTTTTAATAGTGATTTTAGATTAATTACGTTAAATATAAGTTAATATCAGAAAGAGAGGATAAATTTTATGAAAGAAAGATTAGAAGAAATTAAAACTAGAGGTTTAGAAAAAATTAAAAACGTAAAGAACATTACTGAGCTTGAACAAGTTAGAAAAGACTTAACCGGTAAGAAAAGTGAATTATCAAAGGTTTTAAAATCAATGAGCGATTTGTCATCAGATGAAAAAAAATCAATAGGTATGCTAACTACTGAAATAAAAACATCTTTTGTAGAAAAATTGAATCTTAAAGAAGAAGAGCTTATCGCTTCTTTGAGTGTATTGGAAGAACCTATTGATTTGACTTTACCAGGAAAAAAAGTAAATGAAGGGGCACTTCATCCTATAACACAGATGAGAAATGATTTAAATGATGCTTTCTTATCACTAGGTTTTGAAGTTTATAGTGAAGATGATATTAGTAGTGAAAAATATGCATTTGATAACCTAAACTTTGCTAAAGACCATCCAGCTCGTCAATCTATGGATACATATTGGCTTGAAGGAACTGAAGGCAAAGAAGGAGCCGAAAGATTATGTTTAAGACCACATTTAACTGGCGGCTCTGTTAGATATTTACAAAAACACGGAGCACCAGCAAGATTTGTATATCCAGGAGGAGCATATAGAAATGAAACAACAGATGCAAGACATGAAAGAGCTTTCTTTCAGTATGAAGCATTAATTGTTGATAAAGATATTTCATTTTCATCAGGAATGGTTCTTATTCAAACTATTTTAGAAAAAGTTTTTGGTAGAAAAATTAATACAAGAATGAGAGAAGGATTCTTCCCATTCACAGAACCAGGTTATGAAATTGATATGGAATGTTTAGTTTGCGGTGGTAAAGGTTGTAAAGTATGTAACCATAATGGTTGGATTGAAGTTATGCCAGGAGGTGTAATTCATCCAAACGTATTAAAATCAGCAGGATTAAATCCAGAGGAATGGACAGGATTCTATATTAATATAGGATTAGATAGATTAGTAATGATGAGATATGGAGTAGATGATGTAAGACTATTTCACAGTGCTGATTTAAGATTTCTAAAACAATTTAAATAGGAGGAGATAATATGAGAGTATCATTAAATTTAATAAAAAAGTATGTTGATTTACCTAAAAATTTAACTGATAAACAAATAGCTTACGATATGACACTTAGAACAGTTGAAGTAGACAAAGTAGAAGATGTCTCTTTAAAATATCATAATATTGTAGTAGGAAAAATTTTAGAAGTAAAAAAACATCCCAACGCAGATAGATTAAAAATATGTATAACTGATATTGGAGAAGATAAACCTGTCCAAATTGTTTGTGGAGGCTCTAACCTTTATGATGGTGAATATGTAGTTGTATCAAAACCAGGTGCAGAAGTAGTCTGGCATGGGGAAGGAGAACCTGTAAAAGTAGAAGAAACAAAAATGAGAGGGGAGACTTCTTATGGAATGATTTGTGCAGCATCAGAAGTTTACTTAGATGATTTCTTTCCTGCTAATAGTGAAAATGAAATAATTGATTTAAAAGGTATTGACTGTAAACCAGGAGATGCTATCGCTAATTTAATAGGCATGAATGATACGGTGTTAGAAATAGATAATAAGTCTCTTTCTAACAGACCAGACTTATGGGGACACTATGGCATTGCAAGAGAATTGTCTACTATTTACAACGTTCCTCTAAAGAATTTATCTAAATATGAATTAGATAAAAATTTACCAAAGTATAATGTTGAAATAGAAGATACAACTAAGTGTAATAGATACGTAGCAGTGGAAATTGATGGTATTTATGAAAAAGAATCACCAATCTGGATGAAATCACTATTATCTAAAACTGGACAAAGACCAATAAATGCTATTGTTGATATTACAAATTATGTAATGATGGCAGTAGGTCAACCACTTCATGCCTTTGATAGAACCCATGTTAATGGAGAAAAAATAATAGTAAGAAATGCTAAAGAAAATGAAGAATTATTATTACTTGATAACAATACAATTAAACTTACAACAGATGACCTAGTAATTTGTGATGAAAAAGACGCCATGGCTTTAGCAGGTATTAGGGGTGGAAAGAAAGACTCTATTTTACCCGATACAAAAGGAATTGTATTAGAAGTTGCAAATTTTTCTGCAAGTGCAATTAGAAAAACAGGCAAAAGATTCGCTGAAAAAACAGATGCATCTATTAGATATGAGAAAGGTATTGATACACAAAGGATAGATGAGGGATTAAGTTTAGCCTTAGAGTTAATTAAAGAAATATTTCCAGATAGCAAAATAATTAAATATAGTGATGTTTATCCTAACAGAACTAAAAAGAATGAAATAAAAGTAAGCGAGGAATTTTTAGACACAAGATTAGGTAAGAAAATATCAAAAGATAAAATTAAACAGATTTTAATATCTCTTGGATATAAAGTATCATATAATAATGGAGTATATGATGTAATAGTTCCCACTTGGAGATCAACTGGTGATGTAACAATTAAAGATGATGTAATGGGAGATATTGCTAGAATACTTTCTTTTGATAGTTTTGAAGCTAAACCAATAAATATAACTATAGAACATCCTATAATTCAAAATGATGTTTTACTTAATAGAAGAATAGAAGAATATTTATCAAGTAGATGTGGTTTCTATGAAATATATACTTATCCATGGATTGATGAAAAATACATTCATGCTGCTAAAATAGATATAAGTAAATCTTTAAAATTAGCAACACCACCAGCTCCGTCTTTAGCATATTTAAGAAGTTCTTTAATACCAGGAATGTTAGAGGCAATCGCTAAAAACTTAAGATACTATAATGAATTTAAATTATTTGAAAAAGCTGAAGTATATCAAAGAGGAGATTATAGACCATCTTCAAATGATGAAATATTACCAGTTCAAAGTAATTATTTAACTGGATGTATAGTAGGAAAAAATGCTAAAGAAATATTTTATGAAGCAAAAGGTGTAATTGAAAATATGGCTAGGTACTGTCATATGGAAAATATTAAATTGGAAAAAATAGAGAAACCTAATTATGCTGATATTAATGCATATTTAAATGTAACTAAAGATGATGAAATAATAGGATCTTTAGGGTTATTGTCAGTACAAGTTATGTCTGATTCAAAAATCAAAAGAACTAATGTAGCTATCTTTGAAATTAATTCTGATAAATTGGATGCTTATAATTCTAGAACAAATAAATATGAGAGATTACCAGAGTTACCGTTGGTTGAAAAGGATTTATCTATTTTAGTTGATAAAGAAGTTGAATGGAATAAAATTGAAGAGAGTATAAAATCAATGGTTAAGGAAATAGAATTTGTTGATGAATATAAAGGTAATCAAATCCCTAGTGATAAAAAATCAATCACCTTAAAAGTAAAAATGATTAATGAATTTACTACAATGACATCTGAACAAATAAATGAGAAAATTAATAATGTCTTAAAGGTCTTAAACAAGAAATGTGGTGCAGAACTTAGAACTGAATAAATAAAACGAAAATAAATGAAGAATCTTAGTAAAAAAATGTAATTAACACTGACTTGAAGTGTGTAAGAATATACTTTTTTATTAGTTGTTGCAAATAATATATTTACGAAAACCCGTACTAGAAAGATACGGGTTTAATGCTATACTATATATGAATACATTTATTTGGAATTAGATGCTTTCTATAACATTTATAATCTTATAGAAAGGAGAAAGAGTGTATGACAAAAAGAGAAATAGCTTACTTTGTTATTATCCTTATCTTGTTATTCATAATCATCTCACTTATTTATCTACTCATATAAATAAGACATCTAATTCCTTTGGGAATTAGATGCTTATAAACCATTCTATGAAAGCATCTATTCTAATAGATGTATTCATTTTTATTTTATGCAAATCTCTTTGCTAAATACATAATACCATACTTTTATATTGATGTCAAAGTATCAGATATGAATTTACTTAAATATAGTCTTAACACCAAAATATTCTGGGAAATATTTTCTCGCTATATCAGTATACTTAGGATTAATTACTAAATCATACTCTCCAACTAGTTCAATAACTTCTCCTCCAAAGTTCTTTTTATAGTTATATGAATTTTTTAATTTATTATTAGGATTAGTAATATCACCAATTTCATATAAATTATAATACTTATAACCATTATCTATTGCATACTTAATCATCTCATAATGAAGTGTATAAGAAGCATCTAACTTATTATACTCATCTACAATTCCTCCATTTAATGCCACAACTTCATTACCTATAGTTATAAACATATAAATACCCATACTAACATCATCCCTACATTTAGAAAAATAATCTTTTAAATTATCTAGTCTTTTAATCTCTTCTTCATCTTCAAGTTCTTTATCAATAAAATATTCTGCAGTCATCTTTGAGTTATGGTAATTATTTATTCTAACTTCCTTTTCCTTATTAACATCAATAATCATCTTATCAATATTGCTAATAACTTCATCTTTCTTAAAATAAACTTCTATAAACTTAATATTACCATCAAAAGATTGCTTTAAATCCAGATAGAAAGTTTTAGTAGGTACGATAGTATTATATTTTTTACTTTCATTATTTATAATATCTATAAATTTATCTATATCCTTAAAATCAAAGTCTCTTACTTTAAATCCTAGTCTTTCATTTCTTCGAACAGTCTGTCTTGCTTTAGGACTAAAGTTATTAAAGATATCATCTATAGTCTTCTCTTTTAAATTAATTCTACTAAGCCATTTAGGTTGAATCCTATCATTAACTTTAGTAAAGTTGGAATTAGTAAGATTAATCTCTACAAAGTCATTATAGACTCCACCTTCTATGATATTACCTTCACTATTTCTATCTCTTACTAAAATATAAGGATCTATCTTTAAAAAGACACCATGTTTTTCTATAATAAACTTCTTAACTTCTTCTGTGAACTCTTTTAATAGTTCCTCATTCTTATAATCTATTAAAAATCCACGAGGAGCATAGAATAATCTCGCCTTATCTTTTTTTCTCTCATAAGAAAGGAGTAAACTCGCTCCTACTATTTTTTCTTTAATAAATCCCCCTACATAATAAGCATGGAATTTATCTCCTTCCATAAATCTCCCCCAAGAACTTGTTTGTTGAAAACTACTTAAGGGGTGATTAAGAGCATAGCTATCAAACTCTTTTCTTGTTAATTCTCTAAGTTCCACAAAATCACCTCTATCTTCTTTAATTATACAAGTTACTTTAAAACTTTTCAATAATATGGTATTATATTTAAAGAAATTGGAGGACGTAAAATGGCAAAAACAAAGACAAAGAAAAATAAAGAATTAAAACAAAACTCATTTTTAAATGGAGCCTTTATTGCTACACTTGGTATAGTAGGTAGTAAAATACTAGGTATGCTTTATGTAATACCATTTTATGCTATTATAGGAGGACAAGGTGGAGCCTTATATGGTTATGCCTATACAATCTATAATTTATTTCAATCCCTAAGCTGTGCAGGTATTCCTAATGCTATTAGTAAAATAATTAGTGAGTATCAGACCTTAGGTTATTATAATGCTAAGGAGAAAGCTTTTAAACTAGGTAGACGTCTTGCCATTATTATGGGAATTACTATCTTTATAATTCTCTTTGTCTTCGCTCCATCTATTGCAAGAGCGATTCTTGGAGACTTAGAAGGTGGTAATACTCTAGAAGACGTAACAATGGTAGTAAGAGTAATTGCCACAGCCATACTTATTGTACCAACTCTAAGTATTTATAGAGGTTATTTAGAAGGACATAAATTTATAACGCCTCCATCTATTAGTCAAGTATTAGAACAACTTGCAAGAGTAATAGTAATCGTTGCAGGTAGTTTCCTTGCTATCAATGTCTTTGATTTATCATTACAAACAGGAGTAGGAGTTGCCGTATTTGGTGCGACAGCAGGAGCGATATTCGCTTATTTCTATTTATTAGATAAAGTTAAAAAGAATAAAAAACAATTACACGAAAAGACTATAGAAGTAGAAGAGCCAGTAATTAAAACTAAAGAAATATTAAAAAAGATATTATGGTATGCCCTACCTTTTATAATGATAGATGTTTTTAAATCATGTTATGACTTTATTGATATGACAACTATTGTTAAGACCATGGTAAATGATATTGGTTATACTACCACTCAAGCTGAAAACATTATGAGTGTAATCTCTACTTGGGGAAATAAAATCAATATGATAATTGTTTCTATCTCAACAGGTATCATTGTAAGTTTAATACCAAATTTAACTTCAGCATCTGTTAAAAAAGATAAAAAAGATATTCATCATAAGATAAATCAAACTCTACAAGTATTACTATTCATATCAGTTCCTATGACTTTAGGACTATCTTTCTTAAGTGAACCTGTCTGGGAAGTATTCTATGGTAATAATAGTGCATATGGTGCCGTTATAATTAAATACTTTGTCTTTGTCGCTTTAACAATATCAACTTATACAGCTTTAGTATCAATAGTTCAAGTTTTAAAATACTATAAAGAAGTTTTAATTTCTCTAGTAATAGGAGTACTAATAAAATTAGTATTAAATGTTCCTCTAATAAATCTTTTCCATAACTTAGGTTTTGTCCCAGTCTACGGTTCAATAACTGCAACTATATTAGGTTATGCCGTAGGAATTATTCTATGTTTAATTTTCCTAAGAAGAAAATGTGGAGTCAGTTATATGCCAACATTTAGACTATTAGGTAAAATACTTCTAGCAGATGTCGTTATGCTTATTGTTTTATCACTTGTAAAACTAGTAATACCAATTTCTTCATCAGTAAGATTATTAAACATTCCAATTATCGCTATTTATGCTCTTATTGGTGTAATAGTATATTTCTTTGTTGCACACAAATTTAATTTAATAGAAGAAGTATTTGGGAGTAAACTAATAAATAAGATAACTAGTAAGTTTAGGAGGAAATAAAATGACATTAAAAGAAATAGATGTTAAGACGTTTGAAAATTATGCTAAAAAGAGTCCTTATAGGACTTTTATGCAAACAGAAGAAATAGGTAAATTAAGAGAATTAAATGGTTGGACTCCTTATTATTTAGGATTATATGATAATGACAAGTTAGTAGGAGCGACTCTTCTAGTAGGTAAGAAAAGACACTTTAATAAGTATGAATTTTATGCCCCACGTGGACCTTTAGTAGATTATAATGATGAAAAAACATTAACTGAGTTTCTAAAACTATTAACTATTTTCGTTAAAAAACACCAAGGCTATGTTCTAAGAATTGACCCTTATGTACCATATAAAGAACGTAATGGTAAAGGAGAAATAATTAAAGATGGTTATGATAATACTAATATTGTGAATACGATTTTAAAGGCTGGTTTTACTAGTATTCCCTATGATGATAGAGAACAAGTAACCTATATGTATGCCCTAGATACAAAAGATAAAACTGAAGATGAAATAATGAAAAATATGAAACCTAATACTAGAAACTTAATTAGAAAAAATATTAAAAATGGAGTAGAGATAATAGAACTAACAAAAGATAATTTAGATGAATTTTATAAAATAATGCAAAGTACTGGTTCAAGAAAAGGATTTGATATTAGAAATATTAACTATTACCAAAACATGTATGACTTGTTTAGTAAGAAAAATGAAATAAAATATTTAGTAACTAAACTAGATTTATCTAAATATATTAAAATGCTAGAAAATGAATTAGAAAGTAATATTGATAAGAAGAATAAGCTTAGTGATAATAAAAATAATGATGGTAAAAGAAAAGCTTTAGATGAGACTATTAATGGTTTGAATAAGAAGATAGAACTAGCGAAGGAAGAAAAAGAAAAATATGGAGATGTTATCACTCTATCAGGTTCTATGTTCATAATGACTAAACCGGAAGTAGTATATCTATCTAGTGGTAATTATGAAGAATTCTTATCTTATAATTCACAGTACTTAATCCAGTGGGAAATGATTAAATATGCTATTAATAATGGCTATGATAGATATAACTTCTATGGGATACCTAATACCTTTGATGATAAAAATGATAAAGACTATGGAATTTATGAGTTTAAAACAGGTTTTAATGGCTATATAGAAGAGTTAATAGGTGAATTTGAAATAAAAACATCTCCTATCTATTACTTAATAAAACTAATTCATAAAATAAGACATTAAGGAGTATTATGGAAAGTAAAAACTTAAATGAACAATTAAAAGACTTAGAAGAAATACTATTCAAAAATGAAACTTTAAAAGAAGTATTAAGACGATTAGAGAAATCTAACTTAAAAAATTATTATGTAGGAGCAGGATGTGTTAATCAGACTGTCTTTAACTATCTACATGGTTTTAAAATAGATGCAAATATAAATGATTATGATATTGTTTATTATGATGAAGATACCTCTTATGAAAAAGAAGATATAGTAATTAAATATGTAGAAGACTTGTTAAGTGATTTAACTATAAAACTAGATATAAAAAATGAAGCAAGAGTACATATATGGTATAACGAAAAATATGGAAAAAACATAAAACCATATACAAGTGTTGAAGATGCAATTGCAAGATGGGGAACAACTATAACTTGTATAGGTGTAAGACTTGAGAATAATAAATTAATAGTAACCGCTCCATATGGACTTAATGATTTGTTTAATATGATAATAAGACCAGTAAAAATAGATTTCAAAGAAGAAGATTATTTAAAGAAAGTAAATAAGTGGAAAAAGAAATGGCCTAAATTAACAATTATGCCGTGGAAAGAGGAGGAAAAAAATGGATAATTTAGATTTTATGGAAAAGTTTAAACCAAAAGAAAGATGTATAAAGGATTTTAAATATTGGATAGTATGTATACGAGAGAGTCAAACAACATTGGGTTCTGCTGTTATATTGTTAAAAAGACAAACAGAATCGGTTGGAAAAGTTTTAAAAGAAGAAGCAGCCGAATTTCCTTCTGTAATAAAGTGGTATGAAGAAACATGCAAAGAAAAATTTGGTGCTGTTAAGTTTAATTATCTAATAATGATGATGCACGACAATTTTGTTCATTATCATGCTTTTCCAAGATATGATAATGATATAGAAATATTTAACGAAATTTGGCATGATGATGATTGGCCTAGGGCTATAGATTTTAAAAAGAAAAATGTTATTAATGAATCTAAATTGCTAGAAATTTTAAATTTTATGTCTAAGTAGAAAAGGAGGACTTATGATTTATCCAGAATTTTTAAAAGAACACGATACTATCGGTGTAACTGCACCATCAGATGGTATTATTGATGAAGTTAAACTTAAAAGATTAGATAATGCCATTAAAAACTTTGAAGATAGAAGCTTTATAATAAAAGAAACACCTAATGTTAGATGTAGTGTTAAAGGAAGAAGTAGTTCTTCTAAAGAAAGAGCAGAGGAACTAGAAAGCCTTTATAAAGACGATAATGTTAAAACAATTATTACATCAGGCGGAGGTGACTTCTTACTTGAAATGCTAAGTGAATTAGACTTTAATGTAATTAAAGATAATCCTAAATGGTTACAAGGTTATTCTGATCCAACAGGACTACTATTTACAATTACAACTAACCTAGATATTGCCACAGTTTACTCTGATAATTTTAAAACATTTGGAATGGAGCCTTGGCATAAATCATTAGAAAATAATCTTGAAATATTAAAAGGTAATATTATAGAACAGACAAGTTTTTCTAAATATGAAGAAGATAAGAAATTAATAACAGGATTAGAACCTTTTAATCTAACAAAGAAAGTCTATTGGAAGAACTTAAATAATGAAGATGTTATTAACATAAAAGGAAGAATGATTGGTGGATGCCTTGACCTTATTACAGAACTTTTCGGCACAAGATTTGATAAAACTAAAGCTTTTCTAGAAAAGTACAAAGATGATGGTATTATTTGGTACTTTGATGTTTGTGAGTTATCTAGTGAATCTCTTATTAGAACCCTTTGGAAATTAAAAGATAATGGCTATTTTAAATATACTAAAGGAATACTTTTCAGCAGAGTTTATAGTTGTAATAGTTATTATGATATTACTTATGAAGAGGCAATTTATGAATCTCTAAAAGATTTAAATATACCTATAATTATAAATGCAGATATAGGACACGTTTCTCCTAGAATGACTATTATAAATGGAGCAATAGCAACTATTACTTCATCTAAAGGAAAAGGAAAAATAAAATTCACTTTAAAATAAAAGTTATTCCATTGTACTGGAATAACTTTACAAATATATAAAGATATATTATAATATAAATAGGTGATGAATTATGCTTATAAGAGAAAAATATCTGTCTAAAATAAGAGATTTCTATGATATTACATCTTTAATAAAAATAATTTATGGTATGAGAAGAAGTGGTAAGTCTGTTATTTTAACTCAAATTATGGATGAAATAAAAAATAAGGGTGTTAATGAAAAAAATATAATATATATTAATTTTGAATCGTTAAAATATGATTTTATTAAAACAGCTAAGGATTTATATAATTATATAGAGTCATTAACAATAGATAATAATAAGTATTATGTATTTTTAGATGAAATTCAGAAAGTAGAAGATTTTGAAAAAGGTATTAATTCTCTTAGAATTACAGACAAATATAGTATATTTATAACTGGGTCTAATAGTAGAATGACTTTATTAGAACTATCAACAGATCTTTCGGGTAGATATGTCAGTTTTAAAATTAATCCATTATCATTCAAAGAAGTAGTAGAACTAACTAATACTAAAGAAGATAAATATGAAGAACTTCTATTAGATATTTTCAAATGGGGAAGTCTACCACAGAGATTTTTATTTGAAAATGATAATGATAAAATTAACTACTTAGAAAGTGTTTATGACTCAATTATTTTAAAAGACATTGTAGAAAGACTAGGTATAAAAGACATTTCTTCTTTTAACAAAGTATTACAATATATACTAGATACAGAAGGAAAAGAGTTCTCAAGAGATCACGTTATTAACTTCTTAAAACAAGAACATCATAATATTGCTAATGACACTCTTTATAATTATTTAGAGGCATTTACATCAACATTCATTATGAATAAAGTATATAGGTATGATATACACGGTAAAACTATTCTAAAAACTTTAAATAAATATTATTCTAATGATTTGGGAATTAAACAAATAAAAACAACAGGAAGAGATTTAAATTACTCTATTGCTCTTGAAAACATCGTTTATAATGATTTAATAGGAAAAAATTATAAAGTCTACATAGGCAAAACAAAAAAGGGTGAAATTGACTTTATTGCTGTAAAAAGTAATAAAATAAAATATATCCAAGTTTGTTATAAACTAGATAAAGAAGAAACAATCAAAAGAGAATTTGAGGCTTTTAACTGTCTAGACGATGATAATGATAAATATGTTATTTCTTTAGATAAAAAAGACTATTCTAAAGATGGCATAAAGCATTTAAATATATTTGATTTTCTAATGAATGATGAGTTTTAAAAAGTAATTTAAAAAGATGACCTAAAATCAAGTCATCTTTTAATATTTTTAAGTTTATGATAAAGAGCATAACTAATCTTATAAGCATGATACCAGAAAGGACTAATAATAAGATCAAATTCCCCAATTAGTTCTACTACTTGACCTCCAAAACTTTTCTTAAATAGATAAAGTCCAAGTAAAGGATTATTCTCACTAAAGTCACCTGTAATACCATAGAAGTTATATGTATCATATCCATTTTCTATTGCATACTTAACCCCTGCAAAATGAAGAGTATAAGCAGATTGAAAACTCATAAGTTCTGCTTTAGAACCACCGTATAGTGATAATACTTCTTTACCATAGATTAAGAATAGAATTCCTCCAAGTATAGGCTTATCTCCATACTTTTCTTTCATATCTTTAGTTTTTTCAATATTTTTTTGTAATCTCTTAATCTCATTCTTTTCAAACTCTTGCTTACTATGATACTTCTTCTCATTCATAGGTTTACTTTTATCTTCATACTGCTTCTTCCTTGCTTTAATAGATTTCTCTAAAGCTTCTATTTCTTTTTTTGTATTTTCAATCTCTTCATCAAAATCTATTTCCGCAATTAATATTTTTAGAATGCCATCATCGTGTAAACTATCCCACATATTCTCATAATAAGATAAAGGTCTATCAATAAATTCCCGACGTTCTCCTGTATGTTGCATAATATCTTTGAATATAGGTAATTCATCTCTTGTGATCTCGCGCACCCTTACACCAAGTCTTTCATTCTTTCTTAAAATCTGTCTTGTCTTAGAATCCATATCCTTCATAACATCATCAAGAGTTCTATCTTTAACCGTAATAGTATGCATCCATCTAGGTTGTAAAGCATCTTGCATTAAGTTAAATCCAAAATGTTTATAACCTAACTTCTTTAAGTTATCAACAGTATCACTATTATCTATACCATCTTTAACTAAATCACCATTTAAATCTCTTTGTTTATACATAACATAAGGGTCTATCTTTACAAATATACCTTCTTTACTTTTAACAAATTTCTTAACTTCTTCTGTAAACTCTTTTAATAAATCAAAATTATGATAATCTATTAAAAAACCTCTAGGTGAATAAAACATATACTTCTTAACAATAGGTACACGCTTTGCAAGAAGTAAAGCAGCCGCTTTTATCTCATCTTCATCATATAAACCTACAACATAATGACACCATCCATTATGCTCTTTTAACTTAGCCCAACCTTTAGTCTGATGAAATGTCGCTTCATCAGTAGTTAAAGCAAATTTCTCTAACTCTTCAAAACTAATCTCTTTCAATTTCATCTTTAAGTTCCTTCTTCTTTCTTTTCTTAATCATATTTCGATAAATTGGTACTACCTTAGTAAAAGCAAAGTAGTAAAGAGGTTTAACTACATAATCAAACTCTCCCATAAATTCAACATAATCCCCACCAAATTTCTTTTTAAACTCGTGTAGACCAAGTCTAGGATTATCTTTAGATAAATCACCAATAGTACCAAACTGATCATATATCTTTAATCCTCTATCTTTACAAAACTTTAAATGTTCATAATAAGTATGATAATTAACATAAGTCTCTGTCAAGATATTATGATTTCCTGCATATAGAACCCAAGCTTTATCACCATACTCTAAAATCATATGAGCAGATAGAGTTACTTCTTCGCCATACTCTTTTAAATAATTGTTATATTTCTCTACATCTTTTTCTAAATTTTCTTTTTGTCTAGAAAGTTCCTTAAGCTTATTCTTAGCACTCTTAGACATATTCTCTTTAGGAAGCTCATCTATCTTTTTATTAACTTCCTCTAGATCACTACTTAATACTTCCAAACTATCTTTAATATTAACTTTACCTAAAAATAAAGTTGCCTTATTATCTTCATTAAATAATTTATATAGAGTCTTATAATAATCAATTCCATAAGAAACAAAATCTTTTCTAGACTCCGTTAACATCATTAAATGATAAAAAGTTGGTATATCCTTTTCTGTTCCTATTTCGACTTTAGTCTTAAGTTTAAGAGACTTAGCAATTCTTTGTTTCGTTGTCTTAGAAAAATGACTCTCTATTTCTTCCATAGACTGATTTAAATCAATTCTAAAAGTATATCTAGGTTGTGCACTTTCAAAATTTTTAGTAAATCCCATATGCTTATAACCTAGTCTAAGTAACTCATTATAAATATTTTTATCTTTAGACTCAACTTCTGTAACTTCACCTTTATAGTCTTCCTTCTTCCAGATAATATCAGGATCAATCTTTACGTAAATTGCCTTCTTCCTCTTAGCAAACTTAACAATCTCTTCTGTAAACTTGTCTAGTATTTCTTTGTCACTAAAGTTAATAACATAACCTCTTGGTGCATACAAATAGCATAATCCTAAAGGAAGACTTTTCTTAAGTAAGAGAGTCGCTCCTACTATTTTACCATTATCATCAAGTCCTAAATAATAAGGAGTAAGCCCTCTTTCTTTCTTAGAAAGCTGTCCCCAATCATAAGACTGTAAAAAATGACTCTTATAAGGATTAGTCTTTACAAAATTTTCATATTTATCTTTTTCTAAAACTCTTAATTCCATTCTTATCACAACCTATATAAAGTATAATTTATTTGCTGGTAACTGTCAATTTTAGTATACCCCAAAACAAAAAAAATAGTAATTTAACCTAAACTAATGCTATAATATAAGTAAATTAAAGAAAAGGAGAATAACATATATGGGAAATTTTGATTTATTATTTGAGAAAATGAATGATAATTATAACTATTTACAAACAATAATGGGAGCAGTTTACGAAAAAATAAAAGAAAATCCTAGTGATGAATCTAATTATCAACTTTTAGATGCGTTAGGCAATCTAGGCAAAAGAATGTTATCTACCCAAGAGTCACTTGTAGGATCATATTGTCGTACAGATGATGCAGTATCATTAATGGATAGAATAGATGACAAAAAGAGGGATTTAACAACAAGTTTAGAAGAAACTACCATGGGAA
The DNA here is from genome assembly GCA_949291575.1 of uncultured bacterium. GTDB lineage: Bacteria > Bacillota_I > Bacilli_A > RF39 > UBA660 > Onthousia. The sequence goes on along the minus strand of CASEWH010000014.1, from coordinate 499 downwards.
AAAGAATATAAAAAAGACAAATAAGTAAAAAACCTATCTGTCAAAATCTCTAGGATATGAGAATTTCTCTCATATCTTTTTACATCATATATTTATCATTACTATTACCATAACCAGTAGATTGACTATCGTAATTTCTTGGACTAATCATAGTAGATTCAATTCTATTAACCCTATTCTCAAGTCTTCTCATTTGTCTTTCAAGTCTATTTACTTGATTTTCTAGACTATTAAGTCTTTGATTCATATTATTAAAGTTTTGCCATCCTCCCATATTAGGATTCATATTAGGATTATTTGGCCACATAGGCATACCTTGATTCATAAAATTTAACCTCACTTTCTGGTTTATTTTATTCCATACTTATTCTATTTATGATAAAATACTAAATATGACATGGAGTGATTATTATGAGATTAAGAAATGTTAAAGATAAAGAAGAAATACTAAATAATTGTAAATACCTAATTAAAAATCCAGAAGATTATAAAGGTAAAT
>CASEWH010000013.1 GCA_949291575.1 uncultured bacterium | reverse complement strand
TTACGACCCATATATATACCTCCATACATAATTTTCTGAACAAAAATATTGTACTATAGGTCAATGTATATGGGCATTATTTATTTCGGATATCCAAATTTAAATTTATATAGCTTTCGGATATCAATATTTTAATTAACATGTGGCAAAATTATTAGACTTTGTATGTTAATTTTGGTATAATCATATATAGAATTAAGAGGGTGTTAGAATGATTGAAGAAGTTAAAGTAACAATTAATGGTAAAGAAGAGACTGTCCCATCAGGTATTACTTTATTACAACTTAGTAAAGAGTATCAGAAAGATTATCGTTTTCCTATTATTCTTGCAAGTGTTAATAATGTATATAGAGAACTTAGTTATGTTGTTAATGATCCTTGTGGAATAACCTTTTATGATTTAAACTCTAAAATAGGTAATAGAGCTCATATTGCAGGTTTAACCTTTCTTTTAGTAGTTGCTGTTAAAGAGATATTTGGATTAGATGCTAATATTAAAGTAATGCATTCATTAGATAAAGGAATTTATATTAAAACAAGTTTTCCACTTACAGAGACAATACTTAAATCAATCGCTAGAAAGATGTTAAAACTAGTAGATATGGATTTATCTATTACTAAAGTTAGTGTAGAAAGAATATCTGCTATACATTATTTTGAGAGTATTAATGACTTAGCTAAAGCTAAAATTATGAAGTATAATACTAATACATCTATTACTCTTTATAGGCTTTCTAATTACTATAATTACTTCTATGGTCAAATGCCTCCTTCTACAGCTAGCTTAAAAGAGTTTAAACTAACTTATGTCGATGATAATGGCTTTGTATTACAGTTTCCTACAGAGTATTCTCATAATCAAATTAAAGCTTATACTCATCATCCTAATATGTTTAAGGTCTTTAAAGAATGTAGAGAGTGGACTAAATTAATGAAAATAGAAACTATTGCTGATTTAAATGAAGTTGTTAGTCGTGGTAAGATTGCTGATTTAATTAGAATAGATGAAACTTTGCAGAGTAATAGATTACTTTCTGTTGCTAGATCAATAGTAGATAATAAAAAAGATAAGAAAATAATATTGCTTGCAGGTCCTTCTTCTAGTGGTAAGACTACAACTACTACTAAACTATGTATGTATTTAAAGAGTTTTGGACTTAATCCTAAAATGATTAGTATGGATGATTATTTTGTGGATAGAGATAAAACACCAGTGAATGAAAAAGGTGAGAAAGATTATGAGGCGTTTGAGGCTGTTGATAATAAGTTATTAACTAAACAAATTAATGAATTATTAGAAGGAAAAGAGGTAATGGCTCCTATCTATAACTTTAAAGAAGGAGTTAAAGAGTTTGTTAAAGAGTTAAAACTTGATAAAGATGATATTTTATTAATAGAAGGAATACATGCATTAAATCCTAAAGTGTTAAAAGAAATACCTGCTAAGAATAAATTTAAAATATATTTATCTGCTTTAACAGAACTTAATATAGATTACCATAATCGTTTTCCTACTACAGATAATAGACTTTTAAGAAGAATAATTAGGGATAATAGAACTAGAGGTTATAATGTAGTAGATACTTTGAGAGTTTGGAATAACGTTAGAAGTGGAGAAGAAAAATATATATTTCCTTATCAAGATGAAGCGGATGTTACTATTAATACAGCTTTAATATATGAATTAGGGGTATTAAAGACTTATGTTGAACCTTTACTTTATTCAGTAGATGAAGATTCAACTTATTATGAAGAGGCAAAAAGGCTTCTTAATGTGTTAAGATTAATTCTTCCCATTCCAAGTGAAAGTATTCCAGATGATTCTATACTTAGAGAATTTATTGGTGGTAGTTGTTTTCATGATTAAGGCTTTTAGAGTCTTTTTCTTTTTGCTAAAAGATGATATTATTTAAGTAGGATAGATTGATAATATAGAGATATCAATAATATTGAATGTTAGGACAAGATAAGTAGATTATACATAGTAATAAGAAATAGAGTTTACTTGTGAAAGTGTTTTCTAGATTTGGAGAAAAAAGCTTATGGGAGAATGCTTTTTATCATTAACGAAAGAAGGTAAAGATTATGAATATATATGAAAAATCTAGGTGGATTTTAATTATAAATATAGTGGTTATATGGTATGTATTATTTGTTTTTGGCCCTTCTGCTATGCTTATTGTTGAATTTAGCTCTTATGCTCTTTTGTTAGCGGGTACTTTATATCTTGTTAATGATAATATTTTTTCATATGTTGAAAAATATAAAAAAATAGCATTTGTTTTTACTGGTGTACTTATATTATTACATTTTTTTGCAAATATAAATAATATTCGAGATCTTCAATTGTATTCCTTTGTTTATGCTTTTCTTAGGTCTATGTTAATTTTTTTGGCTATTTTAGAAGCTGTTTTTGTAATAGAAGGAATAGTTGTAAAGAAAAAGGCAAATAAAAATAAGTGATTGGTTTGCAAAAAATATTTATTTCTTATATAATATTTTTATTAATTTTGGGGGTGCTATAATGAATTTTAATGAGATAGATTCACTTACTTACGATAAATATACCTTTGGTAAATGTATAAGAAAACAAAGGGAAGAACAGGGCATTTCTGTAAGATGTCTTGCTAAAAACTTGAATATATCTCCAATGTATTTGAGTGATATTGAAAGAGGTAATAGATATGCTCCTGTTAAAGGAGATACTTTAAGTGGTCTAATAGAATACTTAAATATTCCAGAAGAACAGGTTGTATCATTTTATGATATGGCATATGCTACTAAAGGGTATAGTGAATATGGCAAATACTTGATGGAAAATAGAAATGCTAGAGTTTTTTTGAGAAGAATTATGGAGATGGATCTTTCTTCTTTAGAATGGGATGTTCTTGATGGTGTATTAGATGAAGTTATAAATAATAGAGAAAACAAAAAGATAATATAAAATATATTGATTTTTTTGCTAAAATATTAATAATATTATATATTTTAATGTTAAGTGGTATTGTTGATTTTGTTACTATAATTGGAGTGTTTTTCAGTAAATGTAGAAAAAAATTAATAATAATTATTGTATTTTAATTTATTAATGATGCCATTTTTTTGATAGGGTGGGTTTATGAAGAGTTTGAGTATAATAGTTCCTGTTTATAATAGTGGAGCTTATCTAGAAGATTGTTTAAATAGTTTAGTGTTACAAGATGTTTTGGATTTTGAAGTAATTATTGTAGATGATAATTCTAGTGATAATAGTTTAGATATAATTAAAAAATATTGTGAGTTGTTACCTGATATTTTTAAATATATTCATTTAGATGAAAATAAAGGTGTTTCTGTTGCTAGAAATATTGGCCTTAAATATGCTAGTGGTGAGTACATTGGTTTTGTTGATAGTGATGATTTTGTTCATAGATATATGTATGGAGATATGTTAGCTTTAACAGAGAAGTGTAAGGGTTTAAAAGTTGTATCTACAGGAATTCAAAGAGTTTTGGAAAGAGATAGTAGTAAAAGTTTTATTGAAAGAGAATGTGGTAATATTTCACCTAAAATTATTAACGTTTCTAAAAATCCAGATTTTTTATGTTATGAGTCTCCAGCTTGTTGGAATAAAATATATCGAAGAGATTTATTAAATGAAGAACCTTTTATTCCTGCTGTTAAATGGGAAGATATAGCATTTGTTTATCCTACTATTTTAAAAGCCTCTGTAATTGGTTTTATTCCATCTAACTATTATTTCTATAGAAGTAATAGTAAAGGAATTATGGCTTCTTGTTTAAATGTTAATCAAGATATATTTGATATTTTTAAAGTATGTGATGATATTACTATACAAACAATTAATGATGGTACTTATTATTCATCTAAAGAAGAGATTAGGAAAATACAAATTATTTCTTGCTTAGATAGACTTAGAGAAATATATAATTGGAATATTAGTAATGATAAAAAAACGGAGATTTTAAATGAGTTTAATAAACTTATTATTAGTAAGTATGGTACCTATACTATAAGTGAAGATAGCGAGGAATTTAGTTTTATTAAAGAACTTGATAATTCTATGGAAGTTGTAAATATAGATGATGTTAAAAAGAAAGTGTTATCTAATATACGAAATACTTAGATTATTGATTAACTGTGATGTTTAGAGATATGAATGAAGTAAAATTACTAAATACAGAAAAAGCTTCAGAAGATAGTGTTTATAATTATGCTTTATCTCTTGTTGGTAGTGAAGATAGAGTTTTTAACTATTCTGATAAAGTTAAAGTTCATACTAAATAAAAAGGATAAATGCGACATAATAGTTGCATTTTTATAATGGGTAAATTTTAGAAAATATATTGACAAGTAGTTGCATATAGTGTTATAGTATGTTTGCTAATTTAAATTTAGTTTTGCCATGGGCAAAATTTTATTTAAAAGTAAATATGATACACCTGGATATGTGTAAAGAAAGGAGTTAATGATTACAATGCCTACAGTAAATCAATTAGTTCGTAAAGGTAGAGGAAGTAAAACTCGTAAGAGTAAAGCACCAGTGCTTTTAGTAGGAGTTAATACAATTAGAAGAAAACAAACAAATAATCCATCTCCTCAAAAACGTGGAGTATGTACTCGTGTTGGTACTAAGACACCTAAGAAACCAAACTCAGCTTTACGTAAGTATGCTCGTGTTAGATTAAGTAATGGTAAGGAAGTAGATACATACATTCCTGGTATTGGACATAACTTACAAGAGCATAGTGTTGTATTAGTTCGTGGTGGACGTGTTAAGGACTTAATCGGAGTTCGTTATCATATTATTCGTGGCGCACTAGATACAGCAGGAGTTAAAGATAGAAAACAAGGTCGTAGTAAATATGGGGCAAAAAGACCTAAGAATTAATATGTGAAAGAAATCGGAAGGAGGATAAATTATGCGTAAAAGACGTGCTGTTAAAAGAGATATTTTACCAGATCCTATATATAAGTCTAAGACTGTTGCTAAACTAATTAATACAGTTATGCTTGATGGTAAAAAAGGTGTTGCTCAAACTATCGTTTATGATGCTTTTAATATCGTTAAAGAAAAGACTGGTAAAGATTCATTAGAGACTTTTAATCAAGCGATGGAAAATATTAAACCTCTTTTAGAAGTTAAATCTAGAAGAGTTGGTGGTGCTAATTATCAAGTTCCTCAAGAAGTTACTCCAGCAAGAGCTGAAGCTTTAGCTTTACGTTGGTTAGTTGGTTTTTCTAGAAAACGTGGAGGACGTGGAATGGCTGATAATTTAGCTAATGAAATTATAGATGCATCTAATGGAACAGGTGCTGCTGTTAAAAAACGTGAAGATACCCACAGAATGGCAGAAGCTAATAAGGCTTATGCACATTATCGTTGGTAGGAAGGAGAAATTATGGCAAGAGATACGTCTTTAGAGAAGACAAGAAACTTTGGAATTATGGCTCATATCGATGCTGGTAAGACTACAACTACTGAACGTATTTTGTTCCATGGTGGTAATATCCATAAAATTGGAGAAACTCATGATGGTGCTGCACAAATGGACTGGATGGAACAAGAAAAAGAGCGTGGTATTACAATAACAAGTGCTGCTACTACAGTACACTGGAAAAATCATCGTTTTAATATAATCGATACTCCAGGACACGTAGACTTTACTATCGAAGTTAGTCGTAGTTTAAGAGTTTTAGATGGTTCTGTAGCTTTGCTTGATGCTCAAGCTGGTGTTGAACCACAAATGGAAACAGTTTGGAGACAAGCTGATGAATTTATGGTACCTAGAATTATTTTTGCTAATAAAATGGGTAAAATGGGTGCTGACTTTAATTATAGTCTTAAATCAATTAAAGATCGTTTAGGAGTTAATGCTAAACCTATTGAATGGCCAATTGGTGCTGAAGATGATTTCCGTGGAGTTATTGATTTGGTTACTATGAAAGCAATTGAATTTGATGGTAAACCTGAAGAGGATGCTAAGGAAATAGATATTCCTGCTGACTTAAAAGACTTAGTAGAGGAGAAACATGCTGACTTAATTGAAGCGACCGCTGAATTTGACGATGAAATGATGGAAACATACTTAGAAGGTGGAGAAGTAACTGTTGAAATGATTAAACGTGCTATTCGTAAGGGATGCCTTGCAACTAAGTTCTTCCCAGTTATGTGTGGAGATGCTTTAGGTAATAAGGGTATTAAACCTTTAATGGATGCAGTTATTGATTATTTACCTAGTCCACTTGATGTAGAATCAATTAAAGGACATAACTTAAAAGGAGAAGAAGAAAAACGTCATCCAAGTGATAATGAACCATTTAGTGCTTTAGCATTTAAAGTTATGACTGACCCTTTTGTTGGACGTTTAACATTCTTTAGAGTTTATTCAGGACATTTAGCTAGTGGTAGTTATGTACTTAACTCTACTAAAGATGTTAAAGAAAGAATTGGTCGTATATTACAAATGCATGCTAATACTCGTAAAGAAATTAGTGATGTATATACTGGTGATATAGCGGCTGCTGTTGGACTTAAGAATACTACTACTGGTGATACTTTATGTGATGAGAAGAAACCTATTATCTTAGAGAAACTTATTGTTCCTGAGCCAGTTATTCAACTTGCTGTTGAACCTAAGAGTAAGGCAGATCAAGATAAGATGGCACTTGCATTACAAAAACTTGCTGAAGAAGATCCAACATTTAAAGTTCATACTGATCATGAAACTGGTCAAACTGTTATCGCTGGTATGGGTGAGTTACACCTTGATGTATTAGTTGATCGTATGAAACGTGAATTTCATGTTGAAGCTAATGTTGGTGCACCTCAAGTTGCTTATCGTGAAACTATTAAGCAAACTGCTGAATGTGAAGGTAAGTATATTAAACAATCTGGTGGTCGTGGACAATATGGTCACGTTTGGATTAAATTTGAACCAAACCCTGATAAAGGTTATGAATTTGTTGATCAAATCGTAGGTGGTGTTGTTCCTCGTGAATATATTCCTGTTGTTGATAAGGGATTACAAGAAGCAATGCAAACTGGTATTTTAGCAGGATATCCTATGATTGATGTTAAAGCAACATTATATGATGGTTCATATCATGATGTTGACTCTAGTGAAATGGCATTCAAGATTGCTGCATCTATGGCTTTAAAAGAAGCTAAGAATAAATGTCAAGCAGTATTACTTGAACCAATCATGAAAGTTGATGTTACTACCCCTGATGAATACTTCGGTAACGTTATGGGAGACTTAACTAGTAGACGTGGTCGTCCACTAGGACAAGAGTCACTTGGGAATGTGGTTAAATTATCAGCAATGGTTCCACTTTCTGAGATGTTTGGATATGCTACTAACTTACGTAGTAATACTCAAGGTAGAGGTAACTTTGTTATGACATTTGATCATTATGAAGAAGTACCTAAAAATATTGCTGAAGAAATTATTAAAAAGAGTGGAAATTAATAGAAACTCTATAAAATTAGTTCTAAACAGTTGCAAATTTAGTAATTGTTAGATAAAATATAAATTGTATAAAAAAAGAGGAGGAAAAAATATGGCAAAACAAAAATTTGATCGTTCAAAACCACATGTTAACATTGGTACAATTGGACACGTAGATCATGGTAAAACTACTTTAACTGCAGCTATTACTAAATGTTTACATGATAAAAACCCTGCATGGGCTGATTTTACAGATTATGCAAACATTGATAAAGCTCCAGAAGAAAGAGAACGTGGTATTACAATTAATACTGCACACGTAGAATACCAAACTGAAAAACGTCATTATGCTCACGTTGACTGCCCAGGACATGCTGACTATGTTAAAAACATGATTACTGGTGCTGCTCAAATGGATGGTGCAATTCTTGTAATTGCTGCTACTGACGGAGCTATGGCTCAAACTCGTGAACATATCTTATTATCACGTCAAGTTGGAGTACCTCGTATGGTTGTATTCTTAAACAAATGTGATATGGTTGATGATGATGAGTTAATCGATTTAGTTGAAATGGAAGTTCGTGATTTATTAAACGAATATGGATTTGATGGAGATAATACTCCAGTTATTAAGGGTTCTGCTCTTAAAGCTCTTGAAGGAGAAGAGAAATATGTTAACGCAATCTATGAACTTATGGATGCTGTTGATGAATGGATCCCAACTCCTGAACGTGATACTGATAAACCTTTCTTAATGAGTATTGAAGATGTATTCACTATCACAGGTCGTGGTACAGTTGTTACTGGACGTGTTGAACGTGGACAATTAAAACTTAATGATGAAGTTGAAATCGTTGGTATCCGTGATACTCAAAAGACAGTTGTTACTGGTATCGAAATGTTTAGAAAACAACTTGATTATGCAGAAGCTGGAGATAATGCAGGAGTTTTACTTCGTGGTATTTCTCGTGAACAAGTTGAACGTGGACAAGTTCTTGCTAAACCTGGTAGTGTTAAACCTCACAATAAATTTAAAGCTGAAGTTTACGTACTAAGTAAAGAAGAAGGTGGACGTCATACTCCATTCTTCAGTAACTATCGTCCACAATTCTATTTCAGAACTACTGATGTTACTGGTGTAATTACTTTACCAGAAGGTGTAGAAATGGTTATGCCTGGTGATAACGTAACAATGGAAGTTGAGTTAATTCACCCAATTGCTATTGAAAAAGGTACTAAGTTCTCTATCCGTGAGGGTGGACGTACTGTTGGTGCTGGTGTTGTTTCTGAAATCGAAGGATAATAGAAACTTATTAAGTAAAATTAAATAGAAAGTTCCCGAATTATTAAAGGGACTTTTTTTAACGACTAAATTCCCAGTCCGAAATTTAATTTATTCCAATTTCCTTTTGACAAATAG
>CASEWH010000012.1 GCA_949291575.1 uncultured bacterium | reverse complement strand
TTTTACATTTGTGAACTTTTTAGCTAATTATTTTCCAATAAATTAGGATTAACGGTCAATTTTAGCTCCCTAAATGATTGTAATCGCAATCATCGGTATTTTAGCTGCTATTGCTCTTCCAGCATACGCTTCTTACATGAAAAAAGCTAAATTCACTGAAGTGTTTAACGTTGCTGAATCTGTAAAAACTCCTATTTCTTTATGTATCCAGGAATATGGCATTACACAAGCAGTAAATTGTACAAATGAAAAATCTGGTTTTGGCTGGGCTATTAAAACAAGTACAGATTATGCGACTAAGTATGTTGCATCAGTTGGTGTAATTGGTACATCTTTAACTGCTGCGCCAACTACTGGTGAGTCTTTAATTTCTACAATTACTGTAACACCACAAGGTGACATCGATCAAAGTGCAACACTAGTTTTAAAAGGTTATTGGACTAAAGCTGGTCAATTAGTGTGGAAAGTTGACAGTTCTTCTGGTTGTGATAATCCGGAATATGAGTTATGTGTAGCTGACACCACTGCTAGCACTGATGGAGCTGGTGAAACTGGTGGAAATTAATAATATCACAGTTTAGAGATATGCATGAAAGGACGTTCTTTGATTAGAACGTCCGTTTTTCTTACTACTTAAACCAGGCAAGGTAACCTAATATTAAGTTCGTCTCTTCCTCAGTAAATACCCCTTCTTCCTTTATTGTAGTATCATTACCATTCATGATGATTTGAGCTTTATGACCATTATACTGAACGGTTAATTCATTTGGTTTGGTGAAGTCATAACAATACATAAGCTCTTTTTCCTGTCCTTTTAGAGGATTTACATTAAATCTGTTTTTCTTATAGGTTTCAAACATTAAATCCTGTATGATGATTCCCAATGAGGAATGGTTAAAGACTACCTCATTAGTCTTTCCCTGGTTCTTACCATCAATTATAATCAACGGCATATGATGTAAGGAGAGAAGATCAGAATTGATGTCTGTCCCTTCCGTTGGTATCCACGCTTTATGATCACCAAGTAAAACTACTATACCGTTATCAAAGTAATTAATTTGTTTTAAGTGCTCTATAAACTTATATACAGCATCATCGGTATATTTAAATGATGACTGCATATCATTAAACCCCAGTGGTGAATTGTATGGTGAATGATTGCTAGCTGTCTTTGTTACATAGAAGAACTTACCTTTCTCCTGGGAGATTCTGTTACTTATATAAGTAAATAATTCATTATCGCTAATGCTGTTAAATACGTACCTATTCTTGATATTTTCAAAGTCCTTACTTGTAGCTGTTATTACCTCATCAAACTTTACGTTAGCTAAAGTAGAATCCATTCCAAATACATTATCTGTTGAAGAGATAAAGCGTGTAGTGTAATTATGTTCTTTAAACTTTGTTACTAAGTCATTTTCTTGATAGAGCTTCTTCTTAAATTCATTCTTTTCATCTAATGATGGTACTACTGGAACTGACTTTAACATCTCTAAGGTTGAACCTGATGTAGATCCCAATGTTGCATGGTAGTTATTAAAGAATAAATTATTCTTTGCTAAGCTCTCAAGCTTTGGCATATAAGAAGGACCTGAACCACAAATATATGTTAAGTTACAGCTCCATGATTCTACTATCAATAAGATTACGTTCTTTTGCTGATTTTGTCCTGGTAACTCTTCCCATTTAAAATCAAGATTATCTCTTGGAGCATATGTTTCATCATATGGTTTATTTACATTACCCACAGCATAGAAGCTATAACCGTTTATCTGAAAGACATTAGCAAGCTTATGTCCACCACCGTCATCAACTTCAGGCTTTACCCCCCAAATAATACCCAGCACTAATAATACACTAAATCCTACTGCAATACGTTTAGGGATTACTATTGTCTTAAACGTAAAGAATACCATTGCTACTAGTAAAGCTATAATGGTATAAATGCTTAACTGTCCACTAGGTGCTATTAGGTATTTAACAACAAAATCTCCGATATACTTGATATCACCTGCAAAGTTACCAGCAAAATTTAAGTTATATCTAACACCTAAGACTAGCTGTAAACAGTTATCCACAACTAATAACACTATAATACCTAGTGGTATTACTGAAATTATCCCTCTTAACCACTTCTGTTTAACATATAAACATAAAACCAGTGGAGCTAATGCTAACAGGATTACTGGTAAGTAATTCTGTTCAAATAACAATGTATTCTCTTCAAATGTCCCCGGGTTATATAATAAAGCATCTTTTAAAATAATATAAAATGAGGTATTGATTGAAATTACAATTGTTAGCAGCAGTAAACCATATACATAACTTAAGGAGTTATACTTTGCTACTTCAGACGTTCCTGTCTTTCCCTCATATTGTGCCTTTAAGTAATATCTCTTAGTCAATACCTTATATCCTGTTAATACAAGGGCTAATGCTATTAGAATACATAAGCCTAAATAAACATTCATAAGGAAGTTATAATCTTCCTTAAATTGCTTATCTTGTGCTTCTGTAAGCTTAACAGGGTTAAATAAATCAGTTACATCAAATGTTACCTTATCCTCGAATAATTGAATTATTACAAAGTCAGGCATACTATCTAATGTACCAATTCTAAATTTCTGTGAGGAGGTTAATTTCTTTAAAAATTCAGTTATGGCAATTTCTTTATTATTACATTTTGGGAAACCTAAAATTGCAAGATTTCCTTTACCTTCAAGAGTTAACTCAATTTTATGAGAAGAGAGTAATGGAATTAAAAAAGACATCTCTTCAGCTTGAATTTCATGTCTAAAGATTTCTGTAAAGTCTTTAGATGCCTGGTCACTATAGTTAGAACCAACAGTTGTGTTTCTGTCTATTTCTAACTGAAGCTTACCTTTTTCATCATAACTTTTTAATAAAAACTTATTTGAAGATAAAAGATAAGAAAATGAGAAATTTAACTGATTATAACCATCAACAGGTTTTATCACATAGTAGTTAGTATAGGTATAAAAGGCGTATCCTATAATAATACTTACTATTAGAAAAAAGATATTTTGAAAAAATTTTGTCATAAGAAAGTTGGCAAGAGAAGTGAAATAAAATAAAAAACTCCTGAGTACTTGAGCACTCAAGAGTTCTTGGGTTAAACTTTTAAATTAGCAGAGATCTTCTTTGATACAAGTAGAATTAGCTTCGTCATCATCACGTTCCCAATCAACGATACCATTATCTGCTCCACCAAATTTAGGTAAAAGGGTGTAAGTAGCTCCTTTTAAACCATAACTGTTCCTTGCTGTTGCTTTAATTGTACCGCTAGTAACTTCAATCTTGCTAACATATTTTGTTGCATAAGTACTTGGTTTACCAATTTTATAACCATCACCTTTAGCAGATGAAGCATTAGTACACGCTGCTTGTGCTATAACAGCAGATCTTGCCCAAGCATTAGTACCTTCTGCAAAGAAACATAATTCAACTTGCTTCTTAACACCATCAACAGCCTGAACAACTTCAGTAAAACGTGCACGAGCCATATATTTAGCATATGCAGGAAGAGCAATAGCAGCTAAAATACCGATGATTGCGATTACAATCATT
>CASEWH010000011.1 GCA_949291575.1 uncultured bacterium | reverse complement strand
TGTTCACTTCTGTTCAGAGCTGTTCACTTCTGTTCAGAGCTGTTCACTTCTGTTCAGATGTATTTATGAAAAAATTAAAGAAGTTATATGATGAGGTGGTAATATGAGTAAAATTGGAAGAAATGACCTATGTCCATGTGGAAGTGGAAAGAAATACAAAAAGTGTTGTTTAAATAAAGAAAAAACTACTACTAGTAAAGAACAAGTACCATTAGTTAATGAATTATATGGTAATTCCTTATTTTCTTATCATAATCAATATGTTCATACTAAAAAAGTAAAGAATGAAGAAATAAATAAAAAATTACTTAATATTTATGATTATGGTAAAAAAATGTCTTCTAAAGAAGTAATGGATAATTATTTAGAGGTTATAAACTCATTACTTTCATATGCTAAAGAAAATAATATAAGAACAGTAGAAGAGCTGGATAAAAGTGAACAAATTTCTGAATTTTGTTCTAATGTTATTAATGATGCTAGTGATGTCGCTTATAACCTAACTAAAAATAACTATGATTTAGAAAAAGTTATTAACTATATTGATAGACTTGTTGATACTTTAGATTTAGATACTAATGAATATATAAGTCAGATTAGAACAAAATCTAAAATGCTATTTGAATTAGGTAAAATTAAAGAAGGTGAAAAAGCATTAACAGATGAATTAGAAAAAAATCCTAAATCTACATATTGTTATGTGGAATTAATAGATAGATTTAATGATATAGGTAATAAAGAGAAAGCTAAATACTATTATGACTTGGCATTAAGTTATGATAATATTGAAGATAGAGATGTAATAGAAGAAAGGGAAGATTACTTTAGTTAGAAGTTAATCTTTTTCTTTACTTAATTTTACTTAACAAGTTTAAAATAATTTGTAAATTGCACTTAACTATGCTATGATTACTTTATAAGATAAAATACAAGATGGAGGATTGGTAAGATTATGGTAAAGAAAGATGTTGTAGTAAAAAGTGTATCAGGATTACATGCAAGACCAGGTAGTAATTTAGTAGAACTTGCCCTTACATTTAACTCTGATATTAAACTAATTCATAATGGTAGTAGTATTAATGCTAAAGAAATACTAGAAGTTATGATGGGTAATATAAATTGTGGAGATAAATTAACTGTTGAAGTAGATGGAAGCGATGAACAAAAAGCTTTAGATGCAATATGTGAATATATTGAAAAAGGTGAAGAGTAGATGAAGTACTTAGGTAATAAAGTAGGTAATGGACTAGCTTTAGGTAAAGTATATATAATAAATACTAAAATACCAGAGTTAAAAGAAAAGAGACTTGCTACTTTAGAAGAACTTACAAAAGAAAAAGAAGAATTAAAAGAAGTTTTAGATAGTGTTGTTAAAGATTATGAAGAATTAGAAACTAACGCTGTATCAGACGATATAAAACAGTTATGTAATTTTTATAAGATTCTTTTAAATTCAAAGTCTTTGATAACATCTATGGAAGAAGTAATAGATGAAGAAAAATGCGATAAAATAACCGCTATTACTAAAGTAATGAAAAGAAAAGCCGAAGAGTTATCATTAGTTGATAATGCTTATTTAAAGGAGAGAAGTAAAGATATAGAAGATGCTACTAATAAACTTATTAGAAAAGCTCTAGGTATTAAAGAAGTAGATTTAAGTACTTTAACTGAAGATACTATTTTAGTATCAGAAGAAATTCCACCATCAGTTTTACTTTCTAATAACATAGGTCATGTTAAAGGAATAGTATCAGAAATAGGGGGTAAGACAAGTCATGTGGCAATACTTGCATCTACTCTTGGGATTCCTTCTGTATTTGGTATAAAAGAGATCAGTAAAACTCTAACAGATGGAGAGTTAATCTATGTAAATGGTAATGAAGGCTTTATTGAAAATAATCTAACAGATACTAATATTAATGCTATTAAAGAGAAAATAAAAAAAGAAGAATTACTTAAAGCATCATTAGTAGAGATGAAAGATAAAGAGTCTTTAACTAAAGATAATAAAAGCTTAGAAATAACTGCAAATGCTGGAGACTTATCAGAACTTGATAAATTACTTGAAGTAAATTCTGATGGAATAGGATTGTTTAGAACAGAATTCTTATTCTTAAATAGAAGTACCGCTCCTGAAGAAGATTACTTATTTAACGTTTATAAAACATTTGCAGAAAAACTTAATGGTAAACCATTAATTATTAGAACTCTTGATATTGGTGGAGATAAGAAGTGTCCTTATATAGATATTGGTGAAGAACAAAATCCATTCTTAGGATATAGAGCGATAAGATATTGCTTAGATAATAAAGAGTTCTTTAAAGTAAGTCTAAGAGCAATTTTAAGAGCAAGTAATTATGGTAATGTCATGATAATGTATCCTTTTGTTTCATCACTTGAAGAAGTATATAAAGCTAATGAGATACTAGATGAAGCGAAAAGAGAACTTGCTAGTAAGAATATACCATTTAATAAAAATATTAAAGTAGGTATTATGATAGAAGTTCCTAGTGCTGCAATAATTAGTGATATCTTAATAGATGAAGTGGATTTCTTTAGTATTGGTACTAATGATTTAATTCAGTATACAGTTGCAGTTGATAGATTAAATCCAACTGTTAGTAATCTTTATAGTTTCTATAATCCAGGAGTTATTAGACTTATTAAAAAGACTATAGACTCTTGTTTAGATAAAAAAGATAAGTTTGTTGGTATGTGTGGCGAGATGGCTGCAGATCCACTTGCAATTATCTTACTTGTTGGATTAGGATTACAAGAATTTAGTGTTAATGCTAGCATGGTTTTAAAAGTTAAGAAATTAATATCTATGATAGATAGTAAGGAAGCAGAACTTATTGCAAACAAAGTATTAACTTTAAAAACTGCTAAAGAAGTAGAAGCCTATCTAGATATGGAAGCTAAAAAAATATATGGAAAGTATTATTAAAAGGAGGAGATAAAATGGCGAAGAATAATATTTTATTAACAAGAATTGATAACAGATTAGTTCACGGACAAATAGTTTGTCTATGGGCAGGGGCAGTAGGGGCAAACCTTATTGTTGTAGCACATGATGAGACTGCAGAAAATCAAATTGAGCAAAGTGTTATGAGAATGGCTGCTTCATCACTTGGCTATGATACTAGATTTTTTACAGTTCAAAAGACAATTGATATTATTGATAAAGCTTCAAGTGATCAGAAGATTTTACTAATATGTCAAAATCCTCATGATCTTAGGAGGATAATTGAAGGAGGTGTGGAAATTAAGGAAGTCGATATTGGCAACCTTTATTATGATAAAGGTGATAAAAAGTTAAGTGATAAGGTTGCTGTAAGTGAAGAGGAGTTGAAAGATTTAAATTATATCAAAAATCATGTTGATAAAATTTATATTCAAGATACACCTGATTCATTAAAACAAGAATTTTAAGGGAGGAAGAAAAAATTATGGAAATAACATTATTACAAGGAATAATTATAACATTAGTAGTTATGGTCCTTGTTGTTGACAGACATCTAGAAGCGCTATTTCTATTTAGACCAATTATTGTTTGTCCTATAGTAGGTGCTATTCTAGGTGATTTAAATACAGGATTAGTCGCTGGTGGTATGGTAGAACTTGCTTTCGCAGGTATTGCGGCTATTGGAGGAGCATCAGTTCCTGAAGCCTTACTAACCAGTGTTATGACTGTTGTTTTTGCTCACATTACAGGAAATAATGTAGCAACTAGTTTAGCTTTAGCATATCCATTTGGAGTATTATTACAATTCTTATGGACTGTTAGAAATACTGCTTTTGTTTCTTTCAATGGTCCTGCTGAAAGATATGCTAAAGAAGGAAATATTAAAGGATTATTTAAACTATGTTTTTATGGAATAGTTCTTACAAGCATAGCTACTGGTATTTTAACATTCCTATCAGTATATGCTGCACAAGAACCATTAAAAGCATTAGTAGAAGCAATGCCAGATTGGTTAATTAATGGATTCCAAGTAGCTGGAGGATTACTTCCTGCTGTTGGATTTGCTATGTTACTTCGTGTAACTTTAAAAGCAAGATATGTTCCATATCTACTTGCAGGATTCCTATTTGCAACTTTCATTCAAATAGACAATGTTTTACCAGTTGCAATTATGGGTGTAGCATTTGCACTTATGGAATACTTTAGAAGTGGTGAGAAAGAAGTTGCAGTTGCATCTTCAGGAAACGGAGGTGAAGCAAATGGAATCTAAAACAAAGAATAAAAATCGTAAAAGAGTCGTAACCGATGCAGATTTAAATGATTTAGCTTTACTTTCTGTTTTAAATCAATCATGCTTTAACTATGAAAGAATGCAAAGTATTGGTTTTACTGCAGGAATGGGACCAGCTTTAAAGAAAATATATAAAAATGATCCTAAGACTTTATCTAAGGTATTACATGATAACTTAGAGTTCATTAATACTCATAATACACTACTACCTTACTTACAAGGATTAATGTTATCTTTATATGAAGGTGGAGAAGATCCAGAAGTAGTTAAAAAGATTAAAATATCTTTATTTGGACCTTTAGCAGGTATAGGTGATGCTTTATTCTGGTTTACATTATTACCTATAACAGCAGGAATTTGTGCATCTTTATCTGACCAAGGAAATGTTTTAGGACCAATAGTATTTTTCTTAGTATTCTTAGCAGCATTCTTACTTCGTTTTCCACTTGCTAGAATGGGATACAAAACAGGTACTAAAGCTTTAGATAAAATCCAAGAAAATACTAAAAGAGTTAGTAATGCAGCATCAGTATTAGGTGTTACAATATTAGGTGGTTTAATTGCTAGTTATGTAACTTTAAATGTTAAAACAGCAATTGATATAGGACATGATGCTACTGTTAGCTTACAAACAGATTTCTTTGATAAGATTTTACCTAATATCCTACCATTTGCATTTACTTTCTTAATTTATTTCTTATTAAGAAAGAAAGTAAATACTACAGTATTAATAGTAGGAATTATAATTGCTTCAATCGTATTCTCATTCTTAGGAATACTTTAGTAAAAAGCCCAAAAGGCTTTTTCTTTTTGTATAAAGATGCTATAATTTAGTTAGAAAGGTAGTGTTTTTATGAAACAAATTATAATAATAACAGGACATAATAATTTTGCAAGTGGAATTTTAAGTTCACTTACAATGATAGCAGGAGCAAAAGATAATGTCTTTGCAGTAGACTTTTTATCTGATGATAACGATGAGTCTTTAGAAGGTAAATTTAATAAAATAATTAGTGATAACAAAGATAGTGAGATTCTATTTGTCTGTGATTTAATGGGAGGAACACCATTTAAAGTAACAAGTAAATTAGCTTTTACTAATAATAATTATGAAGTAGTAACAGGTATTAACTTAGGAGGATTAATAGATACTTCTATGAAATTAGATAAGATGAGTATAGGAGAATTAAAAACATCTTGTAAAGATGCCTCTATTAAATCAGTTATACCCTTAGAAAAAGTTATTACTAAAGAAGAGAGTAGTAGTAAAGGTATTTAAGAATGAAAGAGATTTTTCTAAGTTTTAGACCGGAATATTTTAAACCTCTTTTATATGGCATAAAAAAATATGAATATAGAAAAAGATTTTGTAATGAGGAGACAAAAAGCTTATCTTTATTTAAGCGGTAAAGCAAGATGTGTTGTAGGAATAGTAGAATTAGGTAAGCCCATACGTTTAGATTTTACTAGGAATAATTATTTAGAGTATAGAGATACTTTAAAAAGAGTAGATAATTATATTTCAACAGGAGATGTAAATGCTATTCCAATAAAGTCTCTATCTTTGTTTAAAAAGCCACTTACTTTAGATGAAATTAGAGAAAAAATTCCTAATTTTATGCCTCCACAGCTTTATTACGTGTTAGATAGTAAAATTAAATTAAAAAATATATTAGAAGAACAATCTGTTGGTGACAAACTTTTTGTTCATAATCATAATAAAATATATTATGATAATCTTGCTATGTCAGTTAGTGACTTAGAAAAAACAAAAGAGTTTAAAGAGTTAGACTTATATTATAGTGATAGTAACATGAATATTTAATAAGAGACAGATACAAAAAAACATACAAGAAAACATACAAGATATTGATTTTTTCCCTGGTTAGTAGTATAATTATAAGTAGGAGTGATGATAATAATGAATGATTATATACCACCATTTAATATAACTAATAAAATGTTAGATTTAGTTGCTAGTATAATGGAAAAAATTGGTAGATTAGATAATTATAATAATTTAAATAAAATGCCAATTTTAAGAAGAAATAATAAAATTCGTTCAATTCATTCATCATTGAGAATAGAAGCTAATTCATTAACATTTAATCAAGTTAAAGATGTAATTAATGGCAAAATGGTTATTGGACCACAGAAGGAAATACAAGAGGTAAAAAATGCATATAATGCTTATGAAATGATTAATAAAGTAGATCCATATTCAATAGATGATTTAAAAAAAATTCATGGTATAATGACATACCTAACAGTAGAAGAAAGTGGAGATTTTAGAAAAGGTGATGAAGGTGTTATGGATGGAGATATATGCATCTTCATTGCACCTAAACCTGAATATGTTGATAAGTTAATGAGACAATTATTTGATTTTATTAAAAGAAATAAAGATATTATTCATCCGTTAATTCTTTCTTCTGTTTTTCATTATGAATTTGTATTTATTCATCCTTTTAGTGATGGCAATGGTAGAACTGTAAGATTATGGCAGAATATTCTTTTAACAAAATGGAAACCAATATTTGAATATGTTCCTATTGAAACTGCCATAAAAAAATATCAGAATGACTATTATAAAGCAATAGCAAATTGTAATTCTAAAGGTGATTCAACTGAATTTATAGAATTTATGTTAAAAATGATAGATGAAGTATTAGATGATTTAATTAAAAATGCAAATATTGAAATAAAACATATAAATTCTTACATAACAAAACTTTTAGATGTAATGGATTATAATATACCAATGAGTATAAAAGAAATTATGGAGAAATTAGGTTTAAAATCACGTTCATCATTTATAAAAACTTATTTAAATCCTGCCTTAGAACAAGGGTTAATAAAGATGACAATAAAGGATAAACCAACCAGTAAAAATCAAAGATACTATAAAGATTAAAAAAGTGAAGATTAAGTTTTCTTCACTGAGTGTGTAAGGAAATCTGTGTAAATGGATATCTCCATGATTAGAAGTAAGTGTAAATTCTTACTTCTTTTGTTATTTAAATAATAACATACCAAACTTAATTTTCAAAGAACTAAATTCTACCATCAAACATAATAGA
>CASEWH010000010.1 GCA_949291575.1 uncultured bacterium | reverse complement strand
GATGTTACTTGTAAAGGCGATAAAGATTCTAGTAGTAATAGTAGTTCTAATGCTGCTGCTAGTAATATAAATCTTGTTAGTTTAACATCTCCTATTAGTAGAGGAAGTGATGTTACTGTTAGTATTAAAGGGCTTCCTAATACTACTTATGATATAGATGTAATCTATTCTAGTGGAGAGAGTAAAGCAAGTGGTCTTGAAGATAAAACTAGTGATAGTGAAGGTAATGTTAGTTGGACTTTTAAAGTTAGTAGTAATGTTAAGCCTGGTACTTATGAGGTTAAAATTACTGATGGAAGTAGTAATGCTAGTTATAGTTTAGAGGTGACTGAATAATGGATGTAATTGTTGATAGAGTTGAAGGAGATTATGCTGTTGTGGAAATAGAGAAAGGTAAGATGTGTAATTTACCTTTAGAACTTGTTCCTAATGTCAAAGAAGGGGATGTTGTTACTATAACTATTAATAAAGGTAAAACTGAAGAGAGAAAGAAGACTATAGAAGAGCTTATGAATAGTGTTTTTGAATAAATAAAAAGATTACGAAAACTCGTAACTTTTTTTATACATTTTTTCTTGTGCTAGAAAAAATAATATGATACTTTGGATGTAGAGAGATTAAATAGTTGTCTTTGATACATTAAAATAAAAACAGAGGGAGGTAATGGATGATGGAAATTAAAAAATATAATGAGACAGCATTTGAAGACATTAAACATATTGATGAATATGGTAATGAATATTGGCTAGCAAGAGAATTGCAAAATGTATTAGAATATAAAAGATGGGATAAGTTTTGTAATGTAATAAACAATGCAAAAGTAGCTTGTGAAAAAAGTAATTGTACAATTACAGACCATTTTTCCCAAGTGGGGAAAATGGTTAATATCGGATCAAAAACTTCAAGAAGTATTATAGATTATAAGTTATCTAGATATGCTTGTTATTTAATAGTACAAAATGCAGATCCTAGAAAAGAAAGCATCGCACTAGGTCAAACTTATTTTGCAGTTCAAACAAGACGTCAAGAGTTAACAGAGATAGAATATTCTATGTTAACGGAAGATGAGAAAAGATTTTATCAAAGAAATTTAACTAAAAAAGGAAATTATTCTTTAAATCAAGCGGCTAAGAAAGCAGGAGTTAAGAACTTTGATAAATTCCATAATGCTGGGTATAAAGGATTATATAATGGGGAAACTGCAGATGATATTGCTAAAAGAAAAGGATTAAGATATAGAGAAGAAATATTAGACAATATGGGTAGTGAAGAATTAGCTACTAATATTTTTCGTATTTCACAAACTGAAGCAAGATTAAAAAAAGATAATATTCAAGGAGAAGGAAAGGCAAATGAGACTCATTATAATATTGGAAAAAATATTAGAGAAGTTATTGCTAAAAATGGTGGTACAATGCCAGAATGTTTACCAACACCTAAAAAGTCTTTAAAAGAATTAGAAAAAGAGAGGATGTATCAAGATAAATTAATAAATTTATATTAAGACTGATTAACTATGAAAAATGACACTTTATTCGTCATGACTGTAGTATAAATCATATTTTTAGAGGAACATTCATTAATTGTTCCTCTTTTTAGCTTATTAATATATTTACGAAAATTCGTAACTAATTTATTACATTTTTCCTTGTGCTAGAAAAAATAATATGATACTATATTTATAGGGAAAACTTAACTATTGGGTACTTGCCTACTCTAAATAAGGAGGGGCTTGATATTATGAGAAAAATAGACTTTTTAGTTACTGCTTTAATCATAATCATCTTCTTATTAATTGCCTTGCTTTTTGTAAAGTAACATCACATAAGAAAAGTACTCAATCGCAAGATTAAGTACTGAACCAAAAATAAATTGGGGCAAGTACTCAACTCGGGTAAGTTAAGTATTTCCCTTTTAATATTGTATGAATTTTTCTTACAAATATACTATATCATAATTATTACATTTATGCAAATTTATTTTTTGCTTAAAATGGTATTATTTTAATAAATATAATGTTATGATAGACTTCTATTTGTAATATCTGCTCTTTCTCTTTGATTTAGACCATAACAATTAACTGGTGTTAAGTTATTATCTTTATTTTTTACAAAAACATCAGTAAATCTATAAAAGTTATCACTTGTATTATCGTAGAATACAAAATTAATGTCGCCTGTACTGGTAACTAAACATGCTGTAAGTTCTGCCTGTTTAGTTTTAAACACTTGATTATCTTGATTCATTTGAATATAGCTAGTAAAATCGCCTAGGGAAAAGTTTTCGCTAAAATTTCCCCTTGGGTGAGAATGCCCGTGACAAACAACAAAACCATTATATCGGTTATTATTAAGTCTATCCATTAAATCTTTTTCCATTTTTTCGTTATAATTAGCTTCTGTCGATTGCCTGTTTTCTCTTGAGCTTGATGTAATAAAGTTATCAAATTCTATTACATTATTTTCAACTTCTTTTCCATATAAGAAAAATGGTACTTCTTTTTTTTCTATATTAGTGACATCTTGTATTCCTAACAAAGATCCATATACTTCTTCACTTAATATTATTTTTGAATTTGGCATATTATTTATAATATCAGAATTAATTGGTGTCATTTCTCCATAAGCACTGTATGTATTGAAGTTTTGTTGATGGTAAGCTCCGTAAGGATTTTTATGAATCATAATGTCTTTTACTTTTTGTAAATATTGTTCTCTAGTCATAATGATTTTCCTTTCAATGTTTTATTAGTAGTTATATTTTCAATAATTTTTATCTAATAATTATTTTAGCATAATTCTTTCATTTTTGGTATTATACATTTATAATAATATACTAATATATTTACGAATTTCCGTAACTAATTTATTACATTTTTTCTTGCTATATAGAAATTAATATGATACTCTATATGTAGGAACATTTAATAGTTGGGTGGATATCTCCTAGAAAGGAGATTGATATTATGAATAGAAAAGATTTATTAATAGTCTCTTTAATCATAATTATCCTTTTGCTTATAAAGTTATTATTTTTAGCGATATAAATAAAAGCCACCTAACTCACAACTGTTGAATTAGGGGCTAATCCATAATTAAAAATTTGGAGGTCCACTCAACATGGGAATATTAAGTGTTCCTTTTAATATTGTATGAATTTTTTCTTACAAATATACTATATCATAATTATTACATTTATGCAAATTTATTTTTGCACCACTAACGATACATCTTTAAAGTAATAATTTAATATCTGTTTATAGTTATAACCTAACTCTGCTAGATTATCTGCTCCTATAATACTAAGACCTAAACCACTACCTATTCCTCTTGTTATGAAAGTAAGATAATCTTCCTTAATAATTATAGTAATATCAGTTGAAGGTAAATCTAAATAGACTGCTAGACTTCTAGCATTTATTTTTCTTTCTCCTAAGTCTAACTCTTTTATTCTATTAGAGTTACTGATACTAGTAATCTTTATATTAAAATTATCACTTTTTAGATTTAATTTTTCTTTAAACTCTTTAATACTGTAATCTTTTCTTTGTAAATAATTAGGGTATGCTAAGTCCCAGAGGCTTTCTTTTTTTACACTGTAAGGAATATTTTTATCTTCTTCGGTATAACCATTACTAACTAAGTGAGTAAAACATTTGATGGGTTTCCTATTATTAATTAAATACCCGCCATTAGTTTCATCAATTACTTTGTTAAATATCTCAAACCTTGATTTGTATGTTTCAGGATAAGTAACCTTATAATAATTATAGTTATGATAAGATAAAGATAGTTTATTTATATCTAAATAATTATTATTTAAATTATAAATTATTTCTCCTCTATATAAAACTGTTAAAGCTTTTAGAGTTTCTTCTCTTAAAGAGATATTTATATTACTGAATAATAAACTTAATAGTAGTTCTTTTATAGTCATTTTCTCTTTAGTATTAAGAGTGATTAAATAATCATTTAAGTAAGTCTTATTATTTTCAATAGTAATCATTTTAGTGCTAATACCATTTACAATAAAAACTATCTTGTTCCCATTAAATTTAATATCATGAGTAACTAAATAACTTCTAGCTTTCTTTTCTAAGTCATCTTCCTCTAAATCTTCACCAAATTCATAATCAACATTTAAATATAAGTATAATACTTCTTCATTATTACTTCTTGCAATTTTATAACTTTCTAACATATTATCACCTTATTTATATAATGATATGTTAGATTTAATTTTATTCAAAATATTTTAATTTATTTTTATTATTACAGTTTTTACCTGTTAAATAAGAATAATTCTTAAAAACATTCTTTAAATTAATCTTTTTAGTGTCTTTTAAATAACTGTTAACATCAGTTATCATTTTTTTAGTATCTTTTAGAGCGATAGAATATAATTCTATGAAAGATTCATTATGTTTTTCACGTTTTAGACTAGGGTGAGTCCAAGTACTATGATTAGCATTTAAATAGTTAAATTCATCTTTTAATGGGGTATGATATGATACTGCTTGTAACTTAAAAGTCTTATCACTAGTAAATTTATCTATAGTTTTATAACAGAACATTTTTATTCCATATTTATCATATCTTAAATATTTTAAAGCTTTGTACATATCTTTTAATGATTTGTAATAATATTTAGAAAAGTCATTAAAATTAAAAGTCTCTTTAAAAGCATAATCTATTACTTCTATTAATTCTTTAGAAAAGGGAGTAAGATCAAAAGTAAAATCATAGAACTTAAAACTATATGGTGTTATAAATTCTTTTTGTTTAATCATGTAATTATCTAGAAAGTTTTCCATATATTCATGTTTATTTCTATATTTGTAAGTATTAGGATCACTTTCGTCTACTATACCTGTTTTATAAATTATATAGGGGTGAAGTTTAGAGTCTAGAGAGTAGTGAGCGATAAAGCCATAGAGAAAAGCCATTACTTCACTATTTTGATAATAATTATTATACTTTATATAATTAACTAGATTAATAAAAAAATCTCTTGATTTATTTGTATGAAAATATCCTTGAAAGTCTCTTATATGTTTATCTTTCTTCTTAAGTAGATTATAAAAAATAAAAGAATCTGTACTTTGTGAGAACATTCTTAATCTCTTTTTTTCATCCATTAATAACTTTTTTAGACCAATAGGAAGTATGTCATAAAGGTCATTTGCAAAGTAAGCATGAGTAACAGTTGCAGGCATAGTCTAAAATCAATCCTTTCTACTTTTTAAAGTATAACATAATTTTTCATTAAATTATCATATTTTTTACATAATTTTTGTGATATAATCTATTCTAGGTGAGGAAGAAGATGATAGATAAGCAGTTTAAGAATCTTGAAGAACAAATAGAAATACTTAAATATAAGGGTATGACTATTACAGATGAAAAATATACTAAGAAGATATTACTAAGAGAAAATTACTTCTTTATATCTGGTTATAGATATCCTTTTATGAGAAGTAATGTTGATAAACATTTCTTAGAAGGGGTTACTTTTGAAGAGATGTATAGTTTGTTTCTATTTGATAGAGCGATTAGAAATGTGTTCTTTAAGTATTTACTTGTTATTGAAAATAACTTAAAATCTATATTTTCATATCAGTTATCTAAGAAATATGGATATAAAGAGAAATATTATTTACGTAGTAAAAACTTTACTAATGATAAGAATAAACAAAAACAAGTAAATGATTTGATTAAAAAGATGAAAAGACAAATTAGAATTAATGGAAGTCAACATACAGCGACTGCTCATTATATGTCTAATTATGGTTATGTTCCACTTTGGATTTTAGTTAAAGTTTTATCTTTTGGAATAGTTGGAGAATTATTTTCAATAATGAAATATGATGATCAAGTAAGTATTTGTAAAATTTATAATATAAAAGTAGAGGAGTTTAGTAATTATTTACCAATACTTTCTAATTATCGTAATTTGTGTGCTCATGAAGATATTTTATATGAAAATAGAACTCAAAAGAAGATTAAAGGAACTAGATTTCATGAGTTACTTGGTTTAGAAAAAGATGATGAAGGGTACTATACTAAAGGAACTAATGATTTGTTTGCACTTCTTATTATAATGAAGAGAATGTTAAGTTATGATGAATTTAAAGATATGTGTTTAGAGCTTGATAAAAGAATAGATAATCTTGAATATAATTTGCATAGTATTAAAATAGATAAAATATTAGAAAGAATGGGGTTCCCTAAAAATTATATGGAACTTGCTAATATTGAGAGGAGAGATGTAATTGATGAAAGCTGAGAGAATTAAAGAAGCGGTACTTATAATTGTATCATTTGTTATAGGGGGTGTTTTAACTTTTGTTATTGTAGGTGGAGATGATATAGTTAAGACTAATAATACTAGTACTAATAGTGGACTTACTTGTAGTGCTGCTGATTGTACAAAAGTAGTTGTTGATGAGTCTGGTATTAGTGAAGCGGTTCAAAAAGTTTATGATGGAGTTTTGATGATTAGAAATTATCAGAATGATGAAGTAGCATCTACTGGTACAGGATTTGTTTATAAAATAGAAGGAGATACTGCTTATGTTATGACTAATCAACATGTTGTTGATGGGGCAGATAAAGTTACTTTAATTACTTCTAAAGATGAAGAGATAGATGGAGAAGTATTAGGAGGAGATTCTTATGTTGATATAGCTGTTATAAAAATTAAAAAATATGATGGGATAGTGGCATTACAGTTAGGTAATAGTGAGAATGCTAAACTAGGTGATTTAGTATTTACTGTTGGTAGTCCTTTAGGTTATGAATATAGAGGTAGTGTTTCTACTGGACATTTAGCAGGAAAAGATAGAATGGTTAGTGTTAGTACAGATGGTAATTCTAGTGGAAGTGATTGGGTTATGAAAGTATTACAAACTGATGCAGCGATTAATCCAGGAAACAGTGGTGGACCTTTAATGAATACTAATGGAGAAGTTATTGGAGTTATTTCTATGAAGTTTGTACAAACAGAAGTAGAAGGTATGGGTTTTGCTATTCCTATAGAATATGTTAATAGTAAAATAGAAACTTTAGAAAAAGGAGAATCTATAGAGTGGCCTTTACTTGGTGTATCTATGATTAATGTTAGTGATGCTAGAAATAGTTTTAGATATAATTTTGATATTCCTAGTAATCTAGATTATGGTGTTGTAGTTGCAGGAATAGAGAGTGGTAGTGGTGCTGCTGATTCTGATCTTAAAGAAGGGGATATTATTACAAAACTTAATGGAGAAAAAGTACAAGATTCTGCTTATTTAAGATATGAACTTTATAAATATTCAGCAGGTGATACAATAGAGATAACTTATCTTCGTGGTAACAGTGAACATACTACAAAAGTTAAATTAAGTAGTAGTAAAAATTAGTTATTAGAAAAGGACGTGTAGTTATGGATAAATTATTACCTAATATGAATATTTTAGATAAAGAAGAGAGGGCTTCTGTGTCCTCTTTTTGTGGTTTTGTTAATGAGAATAAAGATAGTTTAACAGATGAACAAAAAAGAGTAGTAGCAGATTATATTATTAGTAATGTAGCTTTTTGTAATGTAAAAACTTTAAATAGTGGTATTTATAATATGTTAAGGAATTATTTAATGGCTAATATAGGAGATATTAGTTTTAGTCTTTATGGTAATTCTATTAGAGAGATAAGTTTAGGTAATATTAAAGCAGGACCTTTATTTAGTAGTAATTTTAGTAATGAAGAGTTATCTGATAGATATTTAAGTAGTAAGAATAGTTGTGGGGTAATACCAAGTAGAGATAATATGAAGAAATTATTTGTATGTTATGGTGATAAAAATATTAATAGTGATGATATAGGGCATAGTGATAATGATTATAAGAATGTTCATATAGGAGAATATTACTTTAATACTGATAATATTTTAAAAGATGAAGTTAGTCCTTATGTATTTAGATTTACTAGTATTTATGATAATGAATTACAAATAGATGTATTATCTTTTGATAAAGATGGTAATATTATAGATGATGATATCTATATTAATTATTTAGAGAGTTCTGATGGTGTTAATTATCAAGTAGTTAGACAATTACATAATGAATTAGAAGATATTAATAATTTACATAGAAGAGGAAAATAGTATTGCATTAACTGATTAGAATATGATAATATTATTTTAACAATAGTAAGAGAAAGAAGGTAAGAAATATGGGAAAAATATGTTTACAATTTGTTACCTGGGGGGGGGTGCTTAGTAAATATATAAGTAATAAAATTACTTTCTTTCATTATGATATAAGAGCAGGATAGTATTATTCTGTTCTTTTTGATGGTGTGAGAAAAATAATAAAGGAGAGAAGTGAAAGATGAAGAAAAAGGAAAATATTATAATAATGGTAGTGTTAGTAGTAATGATACTAGCGATAGTAGGAGTAAGTTATGCTGCTTTTAGTTATAGTAAAACAGGATCTAAAGTAAACTCTATAACGACAGGTTCTATTACAATGACTTATAAAGAGACAGATAATACTATAAGTTTAAGTGGAGCATTACCAACTACTGATAAGACAGGAATGGTAAGACTAAATCCTGGAGAGTACTTTGACTTTAGCGTAAGTAGTGAAATAACAGGAGATGTGAATATTAACTACGAGATAAGTGCTAAAAAAGAAGATGGAAATACTATAGGTGGAGAATATATAAAGTTATATCTAACTAGATTAACAGATGATGGTAGTGAAGAAGCTTTAATGGTACCTGAGACATATAATGAAGAGAGTAGTGCTAATGATTATACAGGAAGACCAGTAAATGAGATGAGTTTATATACAAGTAGTATGAACTCTAGTGAATCTAATAATTATAGGCTAAGAATGTATGTAGATGAGAGTTATAATCCCCAGGGAGATGGAGGAGGATTAACATTTAGTGTAAGAATAAATGTCTATGGAAAAGCAGGAGATAAGTATGTTCCATTAACTACACAAGAGATACTTGAAGATAATGAGTTACAAGAAGAAACAACTAATATGTTTAATTATGCAAGTAATGGTAGTTATATAAGCTCTTTTAATAATCAAGATGGTCCACAATATGGTAGTGATCCTAGTCAGGTTACTAGTGGGTTATTTAGTATGGAAGATGAAGATGGAACAAGTTATTATTATAGAGGAAATGTAACAAACAACAATGTTCAATTTGGCGAATATACAGAAGATTATTATGTATATGATGATGGATATGGCTCATATTATCAAAGCTTAGAAAGTTGCAGGGAAGCGAATGTTGGATATGAAGATGAATGTACTCAAGTAAAACTTGCTAGTGCAGGAGATAAAATGTACTGGAAGATAGTAAGAGTAAATGGAGATGGTTCATTAAGACTAATCTATAATGGAACAAGTGCAAATCCAACAAATAGTGATTTAGTCAATTCATTTGCAGTAGGAGTAAGTCCATATAATTTAGAGTTTGATACCCCTAAATATAGTGGATATACCTACGATAATGGAACAGATTCATTTATAAAAAAAGAAGTAGATACATGGTATGAGAACGCTTTAGGAGATACAATATATGATAGTATGGTAACAGGTGGAAGATTCTGTAGTGATAGTAGTGGATATAAATTAGCGAGTGAATATGATGTATCAGAAGAGAAGATGGGAGATTTAACAGACTTTTATCTGTATTCAAGTATGGGGGATAGATTGGCAAATTTTATGAAAAACAGTCCAGGTAATAATGCACCGACATTAAGTTGTCCTGCAACAGAAGAGACATATGGAGGTTCATATAGATTAAAAGCGGGATTAATAACTGCAGATGAATTAACATTAGCAGGTGAAAGTTCGTATGTAGTAGGAAATAGTTATTTAAATCCAGGAGAGAGTGATTATTGGTATTGGAGTATGACGCCGGCCGATTTCGATTATGGTATTGCTTTTGTCTGGAATGAGGTTGAGGATCTCAACTACCGCAATGTGGATTACGGCAACGCCGTGCGTCCAGTTATCAATGTGACCACTGAAAACGGGTTTACATCTGGAGATGGAACTGCTGAAAATGCCTATGTGATTTCTTAGGTAGAATGAGGCAAATGACTCCTCATTTGCCTCGGGGATTAAACTGTAAGTGACGTGCTCTTTC
>CASEWH010000009.1 GCA_949291575.1 uncultured bacterium | reverse complement strand
TTGAAATAACGCAACATGAATAATGTAAAATAATCACTGAAAAATGACTATAATATGTTTTTAGTATTATGATAATATGATGTAAAATTTTCTCTGAAAATTAACTACATAATTAAGTCAAATATTTACTGAAAAATCACACTTTTCTAGAAGAACTTCTGCATCTCTTATCATTAAAGCCTCCCTTATTTTATTACTAAGACCAGATAATATAAGTATTACATCATTATTATTCATAAGAATCACCATCCTTATTTACATAGTAATTAAAAAAAGAAAAAATAACAACAAATTCGACAAAACAAGTTTTTCTTTGACATTATAATATATTGTAGTATAATAATATCTAATTTTGAGGAGGAACACATTATGGATTTAATGGAAAATATTAAAGAATTTTTAGAAAGTGAAGAACTAATAAGTTTTTTTGAAATAAAAGGTTATAGACCATTAGCAGAAAAAGGATGGTTTAGACTATTAAATATTAAAAACAACACAATTGAAAGAATGGGAGTCTTTAAAGATATTAATAATGAAAAACGTATTCGTTTCAAAGGTAAAAACTGGGCTTTTTCCCTTAATAGAGATAATAATGATAAACTTTACTTAGACCACCTATTAATTGGTGATGTTGAAAAAAATGAATACACTTTTATAATGAGACATAATATCGATGAAAATAACAATAATGAATTTATAGTAAAACTAGTTGATAATAAAAACATAAAACACATATATCACATCAAAGATGACTGTATCCATATAACAAAAGAAACATTACCACCTAAAGAATTTGAATATAATAAAAACAATAAAGATAATAAATTTATAGAAAAACAATCTAATAAAAATGATAAGATAATTGAAGAATTCTTTTACTTTAAAGGTAAAAATAATAAACCAGCATTACTTGATTACAGTAAAGAATATCAAGATGCTTGCAAACAAGAATTTGTAATACTAGAAAACTCATATATAAGCATAACATCTTTTATAGCAAAGAGAATTCCATTCTTAAGTACATGTATTAATGAAAAAGCTGATGACAACGTAAAACAATATGAAATAAAAAGAAAAACAAGCACAACAAAACCTTATGAAAAGGATGCTATAGATGATGCTAAAATATATAAATTCACTAAAAAGAAAAATAATCAATAATTATAGATATTTCTAAAAAGATATAGTATAATTGTTTATAGGTGATAAAGATGAATTATCCTACTGGGATAAAAAAAAGTCATGAACAAGTAATTAACTATTCACATCGTGGTATGACACTTGAAGATGATATAAACGAAACAAATAGTTATTATAGAGATAAAGATATTGCATATATATATAAAAAACCAACACCAATTAAAGTCACTAAAGTTGATTTTAGAAAAGATAGAACTTCTACTATTAAAGAAGCTTTCTATATGGAACCATCAACAACAGACTATAATGGTATCTATAAAGGTTATTATATTGACTTTGAAGCTAAAGAAACTAAGAATAAAACTTCATTCCCACTAGCTAATATTCATAAACACCAAATAAAACACTTAGAAAATATTACAAATCATGGGGGAATCGGCTTTATAATTGTACGTTTTAGTGTACTTAATAAAACATATCTATTAAAAGCAGAGGACCTTTTTTCTTTTACTAAAGACAATAAGAGAAAATCTATTCCTTTAGATTTCTTTAATAAGAAAGGATATTTATTAAAAGAAAAGTATCGTCCTAGGCTTGACTACTTAACCGTAGTAGATGAATTTTTGGAGGTAAAAGATAATGGCAAAAGCAAAGAAAAGTAGATCTAGTAAAACTAGAAGACCTAAAAAAAATAATAACTTATTTATGATTTTTGCAGGCTTATTTATTATTTTAATGATTGTAGGATATTTTGTCCTAGGATTATTATTCACAGTCTTTATGGGAGTTGGAATACTAATAATAGCAGGAATTACTAAATTAGTAGATAGTGTAAAAAATAAACCAAAACAGAAAAAGGTAGTCAATACAATTTTGATTATTATACTATCACTTGGTATATTAGTAATGCTAGCAGGTATTGTCTTTATGATTTATATAGCAATATCATCTAATCCTAAATTTGATGCCGAAAAACTAGATAGTAGTGAACCAACTGTTTTATACAACATAGATAACGAAGAATTTGCAAAACTAGGTAGTGAAATGCGAGATAAAGTAACTTATGATGAATTACCAGAAGTACTTGTAGATGCTATAATTGCTACAGAAGATTCAAGATTCTTCCAACATAATGGTTTTGATGCTCCAAGATTTTTAAGAGCCTCAATTGGTCAAGTATTTGGTAACTCAGATGCTGGTGGAGCTTCTACTCTATCAATGCAAGTTGTTAAGAATAGTTTAACATCTAGTATCGCTACTGGACTTGATGGAGTTATTAGAAAGTTCCAAGACATTTATTTATCAATATTTAAACTAGAAAAAAATTATACAAAAGAACAAATTATAGAGTTTTATGTTAATAACCATAACTTAGGTGGTAATGTTTATGGTGTTAGTCAAGCTGCTAAAGTTTACTTTAATAAAGATGTAGGAGATTTAAACTTAGCAGAAGCTAGTATCATAGCAGGAATGTTCCAAGCACCTAATGCTTATCGACCAGTAGAAGAAGAAAATTTAGAAGCTGTTACTAAAAGACGTGATACAGTATTATATTTAATGGAACGTCATGGTTATATTACAGAAGAGGAAAAAGAACTAGCTAGTTCGATTAGTGTTGAAAGTTTAGTTAACTACAATGCTGAAGCAGATACAAGTGGAAATAGTGAATATCAAGGATATATTGATACAGTTGTTGCAGAAGTACAAGAAAAAGTAGGAAAAAACCCATATACAACACCAATGAAAATATATACTAATCTAGATACTGAAAAACAAGATGGACTAAATAGAGTAATGAATGGAGAAAGTTACAGTTGGATTAATGATGTAATTCAAAGCGGAGTAGCTGTCCTAGATAGTGAAACAGGAAAAATACTAGCAATTGGTGCAGGTAGAAATAAAACTGGAGTTAATCAATTCAACTATGCTACAGATATGGTAAGACAACCTGGTTCAACCGCTAAACCATTATTTGATTATGGACCACTAATTGAATATAATAATGCTTCTACATTTGGATATAATGATGATAATGATAATTACAAAATGTTTGTAGATGAACCTTATTCATATAGCACAGGTCAAGAAATAAATAACTGGGATGGTAAATTTATGGGTAATATGACAACAAGAAGAGCATTATCATTATCAAGAAATATTCCAGCATTAAAGGCATTCCAACAAGTAGATAATTCTAAAATATTAGAGTTCGTTCAAAAATTAGGTATAAAACCAGAAATAGATAACGGAAAAATACATGAAGCTCATGCTTTAGGAGCATTCGACGGTGTAAATCCTTTACAAATGGCTGCTGCATACTCTGCTTTCTCTAATGGAGGATATTACAATGAACCATACTCCGTTAATAAAATAATTATTACTAATACAGGTGAAGAATATACCCATGAAAGTGAAAAAACTAAAGCTATGGAAGATTCAACTGCATACATGATTACAAGTATGTTAGATGACACTAGTATAACTGGTGGTGGTGCTATGGAGAATGTTGCTATGAAAACTGGTACTACTAACTTTGATGAAAACTACCGTAAAAAATTAGGTATGGCTGATGATGCAATTAGAGACTCTTGGGTTGTAGGATATACAACAAAAACAACAATAGCTATGTGGTATGGATATAAAGATACCAACGCTGAATCTGTTGCTCAAGGTTACTACTGTCACAACCTAGCTGGAACTGTTCAACGTGATAGATTATTTACAGCAATTGCTAATGAAGTATTTGAAGATAATAAAGAAGAATTTACAATGCCAGACAGTGTTGTTAGAGTACCTTTAGTATCAGGTAGCTCTACAGCAAAAGTAGCTGGTACAGGATACTCTGGTAGTATTCTATATGAATACTTCAAAAAAGACCATGAACCTACTGGCAATGCTGAAACAAGTAATTTAGCAACACCAACTGGCTTAACTGCTACATATTCTAATGGTAGTGTTAAACTTTCATGGAATGCAGTTAATCCAGGTAATACAGATTCATCATATGGTGACTTTGGATATAATGTTTACTTTAATAATACATTACTAGGATTTACTACTAACACAAGCTACACTATTAACAATCCAAATAATCCTTATGGTACTTATAGAGTAATTGCAACCTTCCAAAAATATGATGGCTTAAATAGTGAAGCTGCTACTTACACCTTAGAAAAACAAAGTGCTAATCTAAGAATAACAGCAAGTACAATTAGTGTACCGACATTTAATATAAGTGATATAACAAAATATGTAACTGTTTATAATGGCTCAACAGATGTAACGAGTGAGACTAGCAATTGGACCTTAGCAAGTATCTCAGGACCAGTTACAAGTACATCTGTCTCCACCCTAACAGAAGCTGGAACTTACACCTTACGATATCGATTTACTTATGATGGAGAAACTAAAGAAACAGGAAGTATTACAGTAACCGTTACTGGAACTAATTCAGGTGGCGGTGATGATACTCCAGAAAATCCTACTGATCCTGAAACTTAAAAAAGAAGCTAAATCCTAGCTTCTTTTCTTATACTTACAAATACTATTTAACTTACACCCATCACAATTAGGACTAATTGCCTTACAATGATATCTACCAAATAAAACAAGTTGTAAATGCCTTTTAGCCCAGTCTTCTCTTTTAAATTTTCTTTTTAACTTCTCCTCTACTCCTCTTACATCATCAATATCTTTAGCAAGCCCTAACCTCTTAGATACCCTTTCTACATGAGTATCAACAGCAATAAGAGGAATATTATAAAACTCTCCTAAAAACACATTAACAGTCTTTCTTCCAACTCCAGGCATTACCTCTAATTCTTTTCTTTTAATAGGCACTTTACCATCATAATCTAAGAATAATATTCTCGCAATCTCTTTAACATAAAGAGCCTTTTTTCTAAAAGAACCAAGAGGTCTTAAAATATCTTCTATATCTCTAATATCTGCATTCATTAACTTCTCTAAACTATTATACTTATTAAATAATACAGGTGTAACACTATTAACTCTTTTATCAGTAGTTTGAGCACTAAGGACAATAGCAATTAAAAGTTCATAGTCATTATTATAATTAAGTTCACATTTAGGTTCTTCAAATAATTCATCTAAATAGTCTTCTATAATCTCTACTTTACTCATCTTCATCATCAAACCAATCATAATCAAAAACCTCTACAGGTTCTTTATTCTCTTTATTTTTACTATTAAGAAAATGCTTAACATCTTCACTAGTCTTTATCCCCTTCTTATCCCATTCATATAAAATCTTATCTATATATCTAATACTAGATACCCCATTAAGTACTGCTTCCTTAACCGCTTCAATAATAACTCCATTATCAAAAGTACTAGCCCAAGCTTTAATAAACTCTATCTCACTAGAATTAAGAGTCCTACCAAACTCTTTTTCAATAGTAGAAAAGATACTAGTATCAAGCACATCTTCATTATCTTTAATAACTTCATCACTAATAATAGAAGCCATTTTTTCATAAAATAAAGATATATCTACCTTCTCTTCCCCTATTCCTTTATCGTTTTTATAGGTATCTATCATAAGTAATTTCTTATCAGTAAGAGAAGATATTAAAACTAATATATCTTTAATACTAAGACCTAACTCTTCACTCATTTCCTTAGGATCAAAGGTAAAAGTATTACCCTTATCTTTTAAATACATCAAAAACATAAACTCTTCTAAACTTATATTTAATTTCTTATACTCTTTAAGAAAAAGAAGAGGTACTACTATACTTTTATTTTCTAATAAACTAACCAGTTGTTTCTGTTTCATTACACTCCTCCTTAACTAAATTAATACTAGTATATATCTTTTTAGCAAGATTTAAAAGGTCTTCTTTAGTATTACTAACTTCTAAATTTAATATATTAAGTTCTAACTCCTTCCATAATTTACTTATAATAGGGCCATCTTCTATATTTAAGTAATCAATTAAATCATAACTATCAACTACTATATCACTTCTCTTATGAATAGGCATCGCTTCATAGTTATCCATAATCTCTTTTTTAGGAATGCCTATAATCTCTCCTGCTACTGTGCATGGATATAAATCATAGTAATAAAGAGTAGTATATGCTAAAGGATTATTTTTAATAGCATTTCTTATATCTTTCATTAAATTTAACTCATTTCTAGTAAAAGGATAAATATCATCTACTTCTAACATAGTCCATATACCAATTACTTGACTACATGATTTAATTTTATTAATATTTTCTAAAAATAACACATCTATTAATCCTAACTCTTTTATTAACATAATTCCCTTTTCTATATTAGGACTACTAAATATCTTATCTAACTCTTCTTTTTTTCTATTAATAGATAAATCCTTAAGTAAATATCTAGACTGTATAATCGCTTCTTTTACCTCTTTAGCAAGTTTAAAATCAAGTGTAGTTGCAAACCTAATCGCTCTTAATATTCTAAGAGAATCTATTTTAAAAGACTCTAATGGATTAATAACAGTCTTAATTATTTTCTTATCTATATCACTTTTACAACTAAGTAAATCAACAATATTACCAACTTTATCCATACAAATAGTATTTATAGTAAAATCTCTTCTTTTTAAATCAGTCTTTAAATCATTAACATAGTTAATAGTATCAGGATGCCTATTATCTAAATAATTACCATCGTCTCTATAAGTAGTTATTTCAAATCTAATATTATTTAAATAAACAGTAACACTACCATAAACCTCATTATCTATATTAGCATTAGGAAATATTTTAATTAAATCTTTAGGCCTAGCATTAGTAGTAATATCAACATCATTAGATTTAATACCCATTACATAATCCCGAACAAATCCCCCTACAATATATGCTTCATAAGAATTATCTTCTATTATATTTAAGACTTTTAAAGCAGTTTCTAACATTGTTTTATCCCAACCTTTTCTACATATATTGTACCATTTAATCAATCTTTTTTAAAGTAAATGATATTACTCCATAAAGTTCATATATTATATAGAATCTATAAATAATATTATAATCCATAGTATCAAAGATATACTATTAACAAGATAAAATCTTAATTTTAAGGTCTTATGTCTAAAACAAAACATTCCAAAAAGTGCTCCTAAAGCTCCTCCAATAACACCAAACAGATATAGTAGTTTTTCACTAATCCTATAATAGTGTTTAACAGCAAGGAATTTATCTACTCCATAAATAATAAAGGTAAAAGTATTAATTATAATTAAATAGATTAACATAAAGAAAAAAAGCCATTACTGGCTTATTTTAGTTTACTGCATCTTTAAGAGCAGATCCTGCTTTAAATGAAACAGCGTTTCTTGCTGCAATTGTAACAGTTTCACCAGTTCTAGGGTTACGTCCTTCACGTGCAGCTCTTTTTGAAACACTAAATGTACCAAATCCAACTAGTGGAATTTTATCTCCTTTAGCTAATGTTTCAGTTACAGTTTCGCAAAATGCATCAATAGCACGAGTTGCATCAGCTTTAGTTAAACCAGCTTTTTCTGCAACAGCTTCTACTAATTCTACTTTTTTCATTTATAAAACCTCCTATATAATTAAGCATTTATCTTGCTTACATATTAAGGATAGCATGAAAGCCTTTCTAAATCAATGGTTTTTACTGATTTTTACATCAATTATTAGGTATTTGTAATACTTGACCTACAGAAAGTAAATTAGATGTCAAATTGTTTAACGTCTTAATAGCATCAACAGTAACACCAAAGTTATTAGCTATACTCCATAGACTATCACCTCTTTGTACTGTGTATGTTGTATAACTAGGATTAGTTGGATTATTAGTATTAGAGCTTGGAATAATTAATACTTGTCCTATAGAAAGAAGATTAGATGTTAATCCATTAGCGTTCTTTAAATCATTAACAGTAACTCCAAATTTATTAGCAATACTCCATAGACTATCACCTGATTGTACTGTATAAGTAGAAGGTATAGTTTCATTATTATTATCATTTTCTAAATCATCACCTGCACTAAGTCCAGGTATAATTAATGATTGTCCTACACTTAAAGTATCACTAACTAAATCATTAGCATCTCTTATCTCTGGTACAGTAACTCCAAATTTACGAGCTATACTCCAAAGGCTATCACCTCGTTCAACTGTGTAATAGAACACTGCACCATCATTATCACTCTCACCATCATCTTCTCCACTAACACCAGGTATAGTTAAGACTTGTCCTATGCTTAAAGTATCACTTGTTAAGTTATTAGCATCTCTTAATTGTTGTATGGTTACTCCAAAACGGTTAGCAATACTCCACAAACTATCTCCTCTTTGTACTGTATAAGTAGTAGAAGGCCCTGTTATATTATCATTATCATCATTACCATTACCAACACCAGGAATAATTAAAACTTGTCCTATACTAAGAGTATCACTTGTAAGATTATTTGCTCGTCTTAAATCATTAACACTTATTCCATAACGACTTGCAATACTCCAAAGACTATCTCCTCTTTGCACAGTGTAAGTAACATTACCTCCAGTTCCATTATCAGTACCACCACTAGTAGGAATTCTAAGAAGTTGTCCAACAGTAAGAGTATCACTTGTTAAATTATTAGCATCTCTCAAAGCCTGTACTGTAACACCAAATTTACGGGCTATACTCCATAGACTATCACCTTTAACTACAGTATAAAAGTTAGTACCACTTCCTTCAGGAGGAGTATAAGGAACACCAGCATATTGGGCAATCGCTCTAACAACTGCTTCCACATAATTTAATAAATCATTTTGTAGTTTAACCCTATCATTAGCATTATCAATAAAACCATATTCAACAAGTAAAGATTGCATAGGAGCAGTATCTCTAATGATGTAATAATAATCCTTAGATGGATCTTCAGGAAGTCTTCTTTGATAATACTTACGCATAATTTGTCCTTCACTACCTATCTCTTCTAAGATGGACTGAGCTAAAGTAGAATTATTACGTAAAGCATAAATAACTTCCGCTCCTTCGCCACCAAATGATTAGCTCGTTCATCGTATACTGCTTTTTACTTATATATAATAATTGGTGTGATTTTCACTATTGGACCCTTTTCATAAATTATTGCATCTTTCAGCGATTCCTTCGGCATTTTTCTTCTAATCGCCCTATTTAAATTAAATACTTCTTTAACTAAATCATAAATTTCTATATCTTCTTCAATATTATATACTTTATCGATCCTTCCGATTATTGTTATTTCATCATCAATATTATCTAGAAAATCATCTTTATTTCCTATGATACAATCTTTTTTTAGATTACCGTTAAAGATATAATCTGAATCAAGTTCAAGTAATATTGGTATATTATCACTTTCTTTAATAAATGCTATTTTTTCTCTATCATCATCAGACATTGGAATCATATTAAATAAAGCTGTATTTTTTGCAATAGTATTAATCATTTCCATATTTTCGCTCATTTCTGGCATTGACATTTTGCCATTTAAAACAATTAACTTATCCTTATCATCAAATTGCAATTTTTCTCCATCATAATTTATTGCATTTTCTTCATCACAAGACCAATTGACAAATCTTTCCATAGGGCTACTATTTAAAGTATAGCTCGTAGAACTCTTTTCGCTTAATGTAGTCCCTGCTTTTACTATTTTAATGTCAAGACCACTATCCACATCTGTTGTTTGTTCACAAGTACTTGTTGTTTCCACTTTTGATAATTCTGGTATTTGACTAATATATGAA
This sequence comes from uncultured bacterium, assembly GCA_949291575.1. Classification (GTDB taxonomy): domain Bacteria; phylum Bacillota_I; class Bacilli_A; order RF39; family UBA660; genus Onthousia. The sequence continues at coordinate 1,988 of CASEWH010000009.1, read as the reverse complement.
GTCATTCTACTTACATCACAATAAATATAATCTCTAAATTTTTGCATATAACCACATCCTTGGCTATATATTATATACTTTTATCTTAAAAAAATAAAGACCCCACTAGATGAATAGTGAGGTCTTGCTTATTTACTATATTGATTTTTACCTTTTCTACCATAAGGATTACGAGCTTGGTTTAAATTCTGATATTCAAACGTGCAATCTGGTATCACACCATATTTATATTTAATCATTATAATTCTATTTTTATCTATCACTATTTTATCTACTAATGTATGTATTAATTCTTTTTTAGGTTTATTTAAATCCAATAGCTTTTTTATTTTTTTAGTATAATCAGGTAATTCTTTTAATTTATTTTTTATTTCATATTCCCTTATTTTATCATTGTTAATACTTTCATTAATTTGGTGTAACTTTTCTTCAAATGGTTTTGCTAATTCCATATAAGTATCAGCATTAATAATGCCATTATATTTATCTTCATATAAAGAAGTTAATCTACTTGTTATCTGTTCTTTTTCACTCATTAAAGAACTTATATTTTTATTTATATCTTTAGTTTGTTTTTGTACTTCACTAGCAACTTTTTTATTTAATTCTTCTATATTTAAATTTTCAATTTTTATCTTTATGTTTGATTTTATTTTTTCTACTATTTGATCTTCTAAATAATTATAAGGAAAGAAGTGTGGTTCACATCTCTTCCTTAATGGGTCTCTAGAGTATCTATTGCAATTAACACTCCAGTAATCCAAATTTTTTCTATATAAAACACTCAATCTATTGCCACACTCTTTACAAAATAGGAGTCCTTCTAAATCCCTAATTATTCTTCTGTTTTTAGGTCTAACATCCTTTTTATTTTGTTTTATTAGACTAGAAATGTATTCAAATGTTTCTTTATCAACTAATGGTTCATGAGTATTTTCTACTATCATCCACATACTTTGATCTAGTGTTATTTTTTTCTTAGATTTATAATTAACTTTAGTTTGAGTATGTTGAACCATATCTCCAGTATATATTCTATTACTTAATATCTTTTTTACAGAAGAAATGTTCCATGTATCTCTTACTATTAGCCTAGTAGAATAATTTGTTTTTTTATATCCACTAGGCGTTGGATATCCTTTTTCGTTTAACATAGTAACTATTCTAGATGGTCCAATACCATTTTTTCTCCATTCAAATATTTGTTTAACAATAGGAGCAGTTTCTGGGTTTGGTATTAAATGGCCCTTATCTTCAGGATCCCTCATATATCCAAAACATGGTAAACTACCTACAAATTTTCCACTTTTTCTTTTTTCATTTAATACATTTCTAATTTTAATAGAATTTTGTTTACTATAGTAATCATTACATGCAATTATAAATGTTGAAGAATCATTACTAGCTTGATTTTTAAAACTATCGTATGATTCCAATATAGATATAAACCTTACGTTCTTTTCAGGAAAATATGTTTCCATATAATACCCTGTCTTAATATGATCTCTACCTAATCTTGATAAATCTTTTACTATTACACAATTAATCTTTTTTTCTTCTATATCTTCAATTAATTTTTGAAAACCAGGTCTTTCAAAATCAGTGCCAGAATATCCATCATCAACATATTCTCCTATTAAGTTAAAATTATTATTTTTAACATAATTAGTTAATAATTCTCTTTGATTAATTACACTTTCACTATCAGATTCATATTTTTTATCTTTATCTTTATCTTCTTGAGATAATCTTATATAGATTCCTACATTGAAATCTATTCCCGATTTATTATTCACTTTTACCTCCTTCTTTTAATCGGGTATTAAGACTCATCCATGATAGCATCATAAAATTAAATATGCAAATCATTGATTAGATAATTCTCCTTTTGTTTCTTTTATTATCTCTTCAATAAGATATTTTAAAATAAGATCTTTAAATGAAATATTATTCAAATAGGCTCCTTCCATATTTAAACCACCTATTTA
>CASEWH010000008.1 GCA_949291575.1 uncultured bacterium | reverse complement strand
ATTATATTCATCATCGCTAATAGTTTTATTTAAGTATGGATATTCTTTAATAAAATTAACTGGAGTATATTGATTCATAATACTAAGATAAATATAATCTTGGTATTTTTTATATATATAATTTATTATCTTTTTAGTATAATCAATCTTAGTATGTAGTACTAAACATCTAACAATAATCCCTTTAGTCATTAGACCATTTTTATTAAATTTATTTTTACCTGTTTGTCTATACATTTCTTCTAATGCTTTAGAGGCTACTTCAAAATAATTAGAACATTTTGATAAGTCTTTACCTAATTTATTGTCAAAATATTTAAAGTCTGTTAAATAAATATCAATATAACCCTCTAATAGTTTTAAAGTCTCTACACTTTCATAACCACTAGTATTATAAACTATAGGAATAGATAATCCCTTACTTCTTGCTAGTTTAATCGCCTCTATAATACTAGGAACATAGTGAGTAGGAGTAACTAAATTAATATTGTTGGCATGTTTTTCTTCTAACTCTAACATCATTTCAGAAAGTCTTTCTATAGAGATTTCTTTACCCAAACCATCAGTAGATATCTCTTTATTCTGACAATAACAACACTTTAAATTACAATTACTAAAAAAGATAGTACCACTACCATTAGTACCAGATATAGAAGGCTCTTCAAAATAGTGTAGAGCACTCCTTGCCACTTTAACTTTATCAGTCGCTTTACAATATCCTAAAGTTTTAGACCTATCTATTAAACAATTTCTAGGACATAAATTACATTTTTTATATAATTCTAACATATTTACCTCTTTTCTATAGAACAAATTTTCTGTATCATGTTCGCTTGATTTGTTGTGTTAGACATGCTATTATATCTACTAGGAATACCTAGTAGGGGTGTTTTGCCTCTTTCATAACTCTATTATTATTCAGGGGGAGAAAGGGGAGATATTTATGAGTAAGAAGGACTTCATGATAGTAATATTATTAATTATAATTATACTCCTAATTATTTATAGATAGTAAAACACCCTATTACATCTTTGTGAATAGGGGTTTTACTTCTAAACCTTTTTAGAGGTAACACCCGAAACGCAAACTAGGTATTCCTCTTTTTTTATAATATGTAAATTTCTTTTACATATTCATAGTATCATAAATATATAGTAATTTCAAGTATCCAATATTATTATCTTTAAAGGAATCAAGGAATTAATTTGTTTTTTTGATATTGATAAAATAACAAATGATGCTTGAAGAACTTGGTAAATAATGTCAAGTTATTTATACAAAAATGAACGATTGTTGAACGATTGAACGATTATTGAACGATTTTTCTTACAAAATTAAAAAAGTATTGTATAATGTATATAAGGACGGTGATAAAGATGCAAGAAAATGAAAATATAGAATTTAAAGAACTATATACAGAAAATATATATAAAGAAATAGTTGCTTTCCTAAATTCTGGTAGTGGAACTATATATATTGGTTATAATGATAATGGAGAATTAATTGGTTTAGAAAATGTTAAGGAAACAGAAGAAAAAATATCAAATGGTATTAGAGGAAAAATAGTACCTGATTGTTCAGTGTTTGTATCTATAAATAACGCTACTTTAGATAATAAAGACTATATTATAATAAACGTAAGTAAAGGTGTTAATATATATTCATTAAAAGATAAAGGTATTATTAAAGGAACTTATATAAGAAATGGTTCTTGTTCAATGCCTGCTACAGAAGAGACAGTTAAACAAATGATTATTAAAAATAGTAATATAACATTTGAAACCTCAGTTGCAAATAATCAGAATTTAACTTTTAATTATATTCGTGAAGCTTTTATGGGAATAAATATAGATATTAATAATAAAAATATTATGAAAAATTTATTTATGCTTGATAATAATGGTAATTATACAAACTTAGCTTTATTATTGTCTGATCAATGTCCTTATACAGTTAAAGTTGCAACATATCAATCAGTTAACAAAACTAACTTCTTAGATAGAAAAGAATTTGGAGGCTCGCTTTTAGAAGTATATGACAAGACTTTATCTTATTTAAAAATTAATTCTGCAACATATGGACTAATAGATAGTAGTATAAGAGAAGATATAGAGGAATATCCTGAATTTATTTTACGAGAGATTATACTTAATTCATTAATACATAGAGATTATTCAACATTGACATCAAATATTATTAATATATATAAAGATGATAGTATTGAATTTATTAGTTATGGTTCATTATATGGAAATATTACGATAGAAGATGTACTAGCAGGATTATCTACTTCAAGGAATCCTCATTTACAATCAATATTTATGCGATTAAAACGTGTAGAAGCGATTGGTAGTGGACTTAGAAGAGTTAATTCTTATTATAAAAGTAAAAATTTGGATTTTCTTGTAAAAGCATTACCTTCTTCATTTGTAGTGAGACTTCCAAGAATTACTATTGATAAAATAGCTGCAAAAGATGATTATAAAATAATAATTGATTATCTTGATAAAAATGGTGAAATAACAAGAAAGCAAGCAGAAAGACTACTAAATAAAGAAAAAACTACAACTTCTAATGTTCTTAGCAAAATGATGAGTGATAAAATAATTAAAAAGATAGGTAAAGGACCAAATACTAAATATATTAAAATATGATGAAAGAACTTGATAAATAATATCAAGTAGAGTATATTTTAAAATCTATATAACATAAGGTATAATGAATAAAGAAAGAAGGTTTTTTATGAAATATTATTGTATTGGAATAAAAGGAACAGGTATGAGTACTCTTGCTCAGATGTTATATGATATGGGTAATGAGGTAACTGGTTATGATGATGCGAAAGATTATAAATTTACCCAGAAAGGTTTAGAAAATAGAGGGATAAAGATATTTTATGATGGAAATCATTCTATAGATAAAGATACTATTGTAACTGCATCTCGTGCTTTTAGTGATGAACATCCTGAAATTAAAAGAATAAAGGAGTTAGGTCTTACTTTTAAACCATATAATGAAGTAGTAGGAGAGATAACTAAAGAATTTAATACTATCTCAATAAGTGGGACCCATGGAAAGACTACAACAACTTCTCTTTTAAAACATTTATTTACAGATACCATTGGTTGTAATTACTTTATAGGTGATGGAACAGGTTATATTGATATGAAAAACAAATTATTAGTAATAGAATCTGATGAATTTAACCGCCACTTTCTTGCCTATCATCCCACAACTGCTATCATTACTTGTATTGAACTTGAACATACAGAAATATATAAAGATTTAGATGATACTATAAAAACTTTTGAAAAGTTTGCCAATAAAGCTAGAAAGGTTATTGCAAATGGTGATGATGAAAATATCAGAAAGATTAACTTTAATAATGAAGTAATCTTTTATGGAGAAGATGAATCTAATGACTATATTATCAAAGATATAAAATTAGAGACTACTGGTTCAAGTTTTGATTTATATAAAAAGGATGAGTTCATAGATAACTTTACAGTTCCTTTATATGGACATCATATGGTTATGAATACAGTAAGTGCGATAATTTGTGCTTTAGATGAAGGAGTTAGTAAAGAAAAAATTAAAGAGTTATTACCAAGTTTTAAAAATGCTGATCGTCGTTTTGCAGAGACTATTATTGGTAATACAATTATAGTAGATGACTATGCTCATCATCCAACAGAAGTTAAAGTAACACTTGAAGCGATTAGACAGAAGTATCCTGATAAGAAATTGACTGTTGTCTTTCGTCCTAACACTTATTCTAGAACATCACACTTTAAAAATGAATTTGCAAAGGCTCTAAGTATAGCAGATAAAGTTTATTTAACACCAATTAAATGTGATAGGGAAAATCCAAAAGACTTTCCACCTATTAAATCAGAAGATATAATAGAACTTATACCAGGTAGTGAATTAGTAGATGATGATACTGTTAATAAAGTAGTAAAAGATAAAGATGGAGTAGTTGCCTTTATGGGATGTGCTACTGTATCTCACTTGATTGAAAATTTCACAAAAGCATTAGAAAATATTGAATAATTTAAACTAACTGTGATATACTATAATTGTCTAAAGAAAATGATGCGGATGACTTAGTATAAAACCGACTAAAGAGACGATAAGGGAGTATTGATGATTGTCACGTTCGTGTTGAAGACCTTTCCACTGGTTAGGGATCCTAAGAACTGACTATATACACCCACCTGTACATAAGTATAGGTTTTATCGTAGATCCAAAACGTTTCTTTGGACTTTTTTTATTGCATTTTTTTAGGAAATGGTGTATAATATAAGAACCTTTAAGGGGGAGGATATAAATGTCTAAAAAAACAGATAAAATTATTGATGTAGAATTAATTGATAAAGAAAAAACTTTAGATACACAATTATTAAAAAATATAATTAAGTTACAAACAGAAAGAGATTTACCTGCTATGAATTATGTTAAGACACTTGAATTAATAAGAGATATTGTTATTCTCTTGCATGATAATGAAAATAAATTACCAGATAAATTTTACAGATATTATGATTTAGTATTAAGTGAAATAGAACCTGCTTTAGATGATTTAACGCTTGATTCATTAACACTAGTAACAGAGCAGTACAAGGATATTATAGAAATTGATAGTGGAGTAAAATTTAGTGAACAACGTAAACTTAAAAAGAATATAAATAGAAGACATGAACAATTTCAAAAAGTAATAACAAGTCATAAATAAAAGGGGATGAAATTATGCAAAAGGAAAAAGTTGATAGTAAAGAAGTTTTATTAAAACAGATATCTAAAATAGATGAATATTTTAATAAAGAAGAGCCTATTCCATATGAAGAGAAACGTAAAACATCATTAATGATAGGTATGGCTGCTAAAATAGGAGAGAAAGATACTATCTTTAATATATCTAGATTAGATATAAAACATAAATGCTATGATACATTACAACAAAGTTATCGATTATTATCTAAAGAAGCATCTATTACTCTTAACAACATTACAGATGAAAATCTATTCATTCTTATAGGACAATTTATTATTTTACAGAATTTAGAGGAATATTTAAAAAAAGAAAAAGAGATTCCTCTAAATATATTAATGGAAATGAATGCAAGAGTTGTTAAAGGAATAAGTGAAAGCGAAAAAGTATTTAAGAAAATAAATCACATAAGTAGGTAAATTTACTTACTTTTTTATTTTTTTGTTGACTTATGACAACTTGTCACATATAATGGTATAGTGACTGTTAGGAGGGAAGCCTATGCCTAGTGATACTTTTTTAAGATTAAGTTCAGAAAAAAAGAAAAAATTATTAGATGCTAGTTTTAAAGAGTTTTCTCTATATAACTTTAATGATGTATCTATTAATAGAATTATTAAAGAAGCTTCAATTTCTAGAGGAAGTTTCTATATGTATTTTGTAGATAAAAAGGATTTGTATTTTTATCTTCTAGAACAGTATTTAGAAGTACTTATTAATAATATGAAAGAGAACTTGATAAAGAATAAAGGAGATCTTTTTAAAATGTTTCACGATAATATTAAAGAAAGTTATAATTCTTTTAAGAAAAGTAATATTAACTTCTTTAAAAAATCTTTAGAAAATGTCACTATTATGGAAGAGTCTAAGAAAACCTTTGGTTTTCGTGATAAGAGACTACTAAGAGAACTTATTCCTAACATCAATTTAGAATTACTTAATGATAATGCTAAGAAGCATATTGAAGTAATTTTTGCCATTAATATGCACCTATTAATGGTAACCTTAATTAAGTTGTTAAAAAGTGATAGTCTTGATGAAGAGATACTTAAAGACTATTATGAACAACTAGATATTTTAAAATATGGGTGCAGTATAGAAAAGAAATAGGAGGAGTATGATTTATGTTAAAGATATTTAGATATTTAAAAGATAATATTTTATCAGTTATTTTAATTATTTTACTTTTAATAGTACAAGCGAATTGTGATTTAACTATACCTAAATATACTTCTAATATTATTAATGTAGGAGTACAACAAGGAGGTATAGAAGAAGTTAATCCTAAAGTAATTAGAGAAAGTAAATTAGATGAGATTTTATTATTTGTAAATGATAAAGATAAAAAAGATATTTTATCTAATTATAAATTAGTTACTGAAAAGAATAATAAATATAATTATTATATTCTTGATGAAGAATCAGTTTATGTTATTTTGGATGAAGAGAAGTCTAATAAAGATTTAGAGAAAGCTATTCTTGTTGATTATATGTTAACTAGTAAAGAGAAGGAAGCTATTAATATTCAGAATGAACTAAAAAAAGATATGCCTGAGTCTATGCAGAATATGGCTATAATTGATATTATTAAGAACTTACCTAATGAAAAGTTAAAGAGTATGAGAAACTCTATCAATGAGCAGTTTTCTGCAATGCCAGATAGCATTATAAGTCAAAGTGCCGTTGCAGCGATTAAACAAGAATACATTCAAGTAGGACTTGATACTGATGCTATTCAAACTAATTACATTATAATTACAGGTCTTAAGATGTTAGGACTATCTTTAATAAGTGTTTGTTCAACAATTCTAACAGTACTAAACAGTGCTAGAGTTGGTTCTGGTCTATCTAAAGGTGTTAGAAAGAAAGAATTTAAGAAAGTCTTAAACTTTGGTACAGCCGAATATAAAAACTTTGGTATATCATCATTAATTACTAGAAGTACTAATGATATTCAACAAGTACAAATGATGATTATTATGACTCTAAGACTATTTATCTATGCTCCAATAGTTGCATTTGGTGCCGTTGGTAAAGTACTTGAGACAGCACCATCAATGACTTATATTATTTGGTTAGGAATAGTTTGTGTTTTAACATTAATATTTACTTTATTTGCCCTTACTATGCCTAAATTTAAGAGAGTACAAAAACTAATAGATAAATTAAACCAAGTAACAAGAGAAATTATTACAGGTATTCCAGTAATTAGAGCTTTCTCTAATCAAAAATATGAAGAAGAAAGATTCAGCGTTGCGAATAATAACTTAAAGAAAACAAATCTATTTGTTAATAGAGTAATGAACTTTATGATGCCAGGTATGATGTTTATTATGAATGGTATTGTTGTTCTAATTATTTGGACTAGTGCTCACAAAATAGATGAAGGCTTATTACAAGTTGGAGATATGTTAGCATTTATTCAATATTCAATGCAAATAATTATGTCATTCTTAATGATATCAATGTTTTCTATTATGTTACCACGTGCTAATGTTTCTGCTAACCGTATTATGGAAGTATTAGAAACAGATGTGGAGGTTAAAGATCCAGAAAAACCTAAAACATATAGTAAGAGAATTAAAGGTTTAGTAGAGTTTAAGAATGTTAGTTTCAGATATCCTGATAGTGATGAAGATGTTATTACTGATGTAACGTTTACAGCTAAACCTGGAACAACAACAGCCTTTATTGGTTCTACTGGTAGTGGTAAAAGTACTCTTATTAACTTAATACCAAGACTTTATGATGTTACTAAAGGAGAAATATTAGTTGATGGTATTAATGTTAAAGACGTAAGAGGAAAAGATTTACATGAAAGAATCGGTTATGTTCCTCAGAAAGGAGTATTATTCTCTGGAACAATAGAATCTAATATTAAATATAGTAATGAATTTATGTCTGATGAGAAGATGATAGAAGCAGCTAGAATTGCTCAAGCAGAAGAGTTTATCCTTGCTAAAAAAGAAGGATATAAGAGTCCTATTAGTCAAGGAGGTACTAACGTATCTGGAGGACAAAAACAAAGACTATCTATTGCAAGAGCAATCGCTAAAGATCCAGAAATTTACATATTTGATGATAGCTTCTCTGCCCTTGACTTTAAGACTGATTTTGAACTTCGTAAAGCTTTATATGAATATGCTAAAAACTCGACTATCTTTATCGTCGCTCAACGTATTAATACCATACTAAAAGCAGATCAAATTGTAGTACTTGATGAAGGTAAAGTAGTTGGTATTGGAACTCATCACGACTTAATCAAGAACTGTTCTGTCTATCGTGAAATAGCAGAATCACAACTTTCAAAGGAGGAGTTAGAAAATGCCTAGAGGAGGAATGGGAGCAGTAAGGAAAGCTAAAGACTTTAAAGGAACTTTAAAGAAATTACTTAAATATTTAGGTACATATAAAGTAAGTTTAGCCTTTGTTGTTATCTTTGCTATTAGTAGTGCTGTTTTCTCAATAATTGGACCTAAAATATCAGGAGAAGCTACCACTGAAATATTTAATGGACTATTAGGTAAAGTAATGGGAACTACTAATGGAATTGATTTTTCTAAAGTAGGAACTATTCTTTTAACTTTATTATCTCTATATATAGTCAGTGCAATTTTCTCTTATTTACAAGCTTTTATTATGAGTGGTGTAAACCAAAAAGTTACCTTTAATTTAAGTGAACAAATATCTCATAAAATGCATAAATTACCACTTTCTTATTTTGAAAGTAAGACAACAGGAGAAATTTTATCAAGAGTAACAAATGATGTTGATACTTTATCACAAAGTTTAGATCAATCAATATCACATTTGTTAACTTCTATTACAACTTTAATTGGTGTAGTAGTTATGATGTTAACAATAAGTCCTCTAATGACTTTAGTAACCCTAGTAATAGTACCTATCGCTTTATTCATGATGAGTTTTATTATGAAACACTCTCAAAAATACTTTTTAAATCAACAAAAGTATTTAGGTGATATAAATGGTACTATAGAAGAAGCTTATTCTGGTCACACTGTTATTAAATTATTTAATGGCGAAGATAAGACTATAGAAGATTTTAATAAAACTAATGAAAAGTTATATAATTCAGCATGGAGAGCTCAATTCTTCTCAGGAATGATGCATCCAATTATGAACTTTATTGGTAATATTGGTTATGTATTAATATCTATTTTAGGAGGATATTTAGTTATAAAGAATAAAATAGAAGTAGGTGATATCTTATCATTTACACAATACATCAGAAACTTTATGAACCCACTTTCTCAAATCGCTCAAATTGGTAATATGATTCAATCAATGGTTGCATCTGCAGAACGTGTCTTTGAATTTTTAGAAGAAAAAGAAGAAGTTCCTGAAGTTAAGAAAGTAACATATGACTTAGAGAAGATGGGTAATACAGTTACTTTTGAAGATGTTAAGTTTGGTTATAATAAGAATAAAATTATTATCAATGACTTTAACGCTAAGATGCATAAAGGAGGGAAGATTGCCATTGTTGGACCAACAGGAGCAGGTAAGACAACTATTGTAAAACTATTAATGAGGTTCTATGATGTTAACTCTGGTTCTATTAAAATAGATGGAGTTGATATAAAAGATATGAAACGTGATGATTTAAGAAGTCTCTTTGGTATGGTTTTACAAGACACTTGGCTTTATAGTGATACTATTAAAGAAAATATCCGTTATGGTAATTTGAATGCTAATGATGAAGCCGTATATGATGCAGCGATAGCAAGCCACGTTGATCACTTTATTAGAACAATGCCAGAAGGTTATGATATGGTTCTAAATGAAGAAAGTGATAACGTCTCAGCAGGTCAAAAACAATTACTAACAATTGCAAGAGTTATCCTTAAAGATCCTAAGATACTAATTTTAGATGAAGCGACTAGTAGTGTAGATACGAGAATGGAACAGTTAATTCAAGAAGCGATGGATAACTTAATGGAAGGAAGAACAAGCTTTGTTATCGCTCATAGACTTTCTACTATTAAAAATGCTAATTTGATATTAGTAATGAAAGATGGAGATATAGTAGAACAAGGAACACATGATGAATTACTTAAGAAAAATGGTTTCTATGCAGAACTATACAATTCACAATTTGAAAGTGTTGCAGAATAGATGGTAAACTCCATCTATTTTTTGTTTATAAGATTATCAAAAAAGTTATTAACTCAGTAGAAACAATCAACAATTATAAAAAGAAATTGTAAAAGTGCTATCTATATGCTTTTTTTCTCTTTTACTTGAACTTACTTAAAAAAAATGCTAAACTAATTTTAGTAATTGTAGTGAGGTGATAATATGGATGATAAAACAAGATTATTTAAACTAGTTAGTAATGACCAAGCAAAGGTTCATAAAACATTACTTGAAGTATATAATTCTCTAAAAGAAAGAGGTTATAATCCAATAGACCAAATAGTAGGTTACTTAATAAGTGGTGACTTAGGTTATATTTCAAGTTATCAAGATGCTAGAAGTAAGATAAAAACAATAGATAGAAGCAAGATAGTTGAAGTTCTACTTACTAGTATGTTAAATAAATAATGAGATATTTAGGTCTAGATTTAGGTACTAAAACTATTGGCCTTGCTACTAGTGATAAAACAGGTTTAATTGCATCTTCTTATAAAGTTTTACATCATGATAATAATCCTAAAGACTGTTTAGATGAATTAAAATCTATTATAGAAACACTTGATGTTGATGCCCTTGTTTTAGGACTACCTAAGAATATGAATAATACTTTAGGAAAAAGAGCAGAAGCTACTCTTAAATTTAAAGAGTTTTTAGATTCTAATATAGATATTCCTATTTATTTAGAAGATGAAAGACTAACTACTAAGAGTGCTGAAGCTATTCTAATAAAAGGAGATACTAGTAGAAAAAAACGTAAAAAAGTTATAGATAAAGTAGCTGCTACAATTATATTACAATCATTTTTAGATCAAAGGAGAAAATAATATGGACGGAAAAAATCAATTTAAATTAAAAGATGAATATGGTAAAGAAACAGTATATGATGTTTTATTTACATTTGATAATGAAGAAACTAATAAAAGTTATATAGTTTATACAGATAATAGTACTGATGATGCTGGTAATGTTCAAGTGTATGCTAGTGTATATTACCCAGGAACAGATTCTACAAAGTTAGATCCTATTGAAACAGAAAAAGAATGGCAAGTTATTGAGAAAATACTTGAAACTATTCAAGAAGAAGTAAAAAAACAAGTTGATAGTAGTGAAGATAGTACTACAGCATAATAATTAAGGGGATTGGCAGTATGAAGAAAACACGTATATTAGCTTTGATACTTGGTATTATTGGTCTCTTATTAATTGCTAGTTTTATCTTTTATCAATATAATATGAGCCCCGTTGATAAGCGTAGTAAAGCTGATATTGAAGTAGTAATACCTGAGGGAATGTCTACTTCTAATATTGCAAAAACTCTTTATGATAAAGGTTTAATTAGAAATGAACTTTTCTTTAAGATATATTTAAAATTAAATAATGTAGGTAGTCTTAAAGCATCTACCTATCTTTTAACTAAAAGTATGAGTCTTGATGAAATCACTGATATATTAGTTAAAGGTAATAATAGTGAAGATACTATTAGATTAACTTTTAGGGAAGGGCAAACTATTAGTGATTATGCTAAGTTAGTAGAATCTAATACCAATATAACTAGTGAAGAATTTATAAATACTACTAAAGATACTTCTTTACTTACTACTTTAATAAATGATTATTGGTTCTTAACTGAAGATATTTTAAATGAAGATATCTATTATCCTTTAGAGGGATATTTATTTCCTGATACTTATGAATTTTCTAAAGATAATTTAACTAGTGAAACTATTATTAGAACACTTTTAGATGAAGAAGAAAAAAAATTAGCCCCATATAAGGAGGAGTTAGAAAATAATAATATCCATAGTATCATTACACTAGCTAGTCTTGCAGAACTTGAAGGAGTTAAAAGTGAAGATAGAAAACTTATTATAAGTGTTTTTAATAATAGACTAGAACAAGGTATGAATCTTGGTAGTGATGTAACAACTTATTATGCATTTAATGAAAAGATGGACTCTGATTTAACTAGTGAAATGTTTAATACTTATAATCCATATAATACAAGAAGTAGTGAAATGGCAGGTCGTCTTCCTGTAGGACCGATTTGTAATCCATCTTTAGATAGTATTGAAGCTTCACTACATCCTACAAATAGTGATTATCTTTATTTTGTAGCAGATAAGAATAGAAATGTATACTTTACAAGTAGTGCTAGTGAACATGAACGAAAAGTACAGGAATTAAAAGAAAATGGTGATTGGATATGGTAAAAAGTAACTATTCTATTATAAAAGAAATTAAAGAATATGCAATAGATAATAAAATACCTATTATGAATCAAGAAGGGATAGACTTTCTAACTACTTTTATTATTAAATATCAAATAAAAAATATATTAGAAGTAGGTACTGCTATAGGTTATTCATCTATTATGATGACTTTATGTGGACCTAATATTAAAGTTACTACTATAGAGCGAGATGAACAAAGATATTTGGAAGCAATTAAGAATATAAAGAAATTAAACCTTGAAGATCGTATTACTTTGATATTTAATGATGCTTTAAAGACTAAAATAGAAGGAAAATATGATTTGATATTTATAGATGCTGCTAAGGCTCAGAATATTAAATTTTTTGAATTATTTGAGAGAAATTTAAAGGATGGGGGATTTATTATTACTGATAATATGTATTTTCATGGACTTGTTAATAAGAGTGAAAAAGAGATTAAAAGTAGAAATGTAAGAGGTATAGTGAGAAAAATAAAAGATTATATTACTTTTCTAAAAAATAATGATAATTATAATACAACAATATATGATATAGGTGATGGTATTGCTGTATCAGAAAAGAAGACTAGAGGAGGTGTCTAATATGTTTATTTTAGCAACAGCAGATGCATGTAGTGATTATGCATTAGCTAATATTTTATCATTAACACAGTTAGCTTTTCAAATTATTTGTATAGCAGTACCTATTATCTTAATATTTAGTTTAATCTGGACTATTGTTAAAGTTATAACTGATCCAGATCAAAAACATTTTATTAGAAAAATAATATCTCAAATAGTAGCAGCAATTATTGTATTCTTATTACCTACATTAGTTAACCTAATTATGGCATGGTTACCAGATGGCGGTATGAATATAGGTTCTTGTTGGCAAAAAGCAAGAGAAACAAAAGGAGAACTTGGTATAATATTACCAGTAGAAGAAATAAATAGATAGAAAGAAGGTTCCTAATGATGGTTATTTAAGTTCTGGAGATTCTAACTCTTTTTACTGGACTATGACACCAGGAATATTCTATGAAAGAATGGTAAATGGGTCTAATGGTATAACCATTTTTTATGAATCATATTTTTTAGATACTATGTATTCAACTAATTCAACAAGATGGGTAATAAATGGGATTAGGCCAGTTGTAAACATAGATATAAGTAGTAATGAATTTTTAGGAGATGGAACTGTTAGTAATCCATATCAACTTGAAAGTACATCTTAGTACTTTCTTTTTTTTTCTTTCTATCTTATAATACTAGCAGGAGTTGATTGTAATGAATGTACTTGTAACAGGTAGTAGTAGAGGACTTGGTAAGTCTATTATCTTAGAATATGCTAAGAATGGTTATGATGTAGTTATTAATTATAATAACAGTAAAGAAGAAGCTTTAGAATTAAAAGATTATGTAGAATCTAATTATAAAGTAAAAGTTTTAGTAATTAAATGTGATATATCTAAAGAAGAAGAGATTGATTCTATGATTGAAGAAATTTATAAAGAGTTTGGTCATCTTGATGTTTTAATTAATAATGCTTCTATTGATTTAGACCAAGACTTTGAATTAAAGACTAAAGAAGACTTTATGAAAACTATAGAAATAAATCTTGTAGGTACATATTTATTATCTAAAAAGCTAGGACTTAAAATGTTAGAAAGAAAGACTGGTAATATTATTAATATTTCATCTAATAATGGACTTGATACACCATATCCAGAGTCTATTGATTATGATGCTTCTAAAGCAGGAGTTATTTCTCTAACTCATAATCTTGCTAATTATTTCGCTCCTTATATTAGAGTAAATACTATTTGTCCTGGTTGGATTAATACTGATATGTCTAAAAAAATAAGTAATGAATTTAAAGAAGAAGAACTTAAGAAAATACTACTAAATCGTTTCGCAGAGCCTGAAGAAATTGCAAATCTTGCCTATTTTCTTGGAACAGATAAAGCTAGTTATATAAATGATTCTATTATTAGAATAGATGGAGGTGTTAGAAGATGAATGAAGAATT
>CASEWH010000007.1 GCA_949291575.1 uncultured bacterium | reverse complement strand
TATAGCTTTTTTTGTTTCTGAAATTTTAACTCCTAGGCAGTTAAAGTTCGAATCAGAAAATATTTATTATGAGGCAGTTAAACCTTATTTTGAAAAAATAGAAAAGGAGGAGTTGAAGAAAAAATGATTAAATCGTTATTAGCTATGCAAAAGCAAGAAAGAGAAGATTTTAGTGTTCCTAGAAATGTGCAACAGTCAATACCTATTAAAAGAATATGGGATGATGGTATATTTTTAGTTGGGAAAAATAAATATTCATTTACTTATAAATTTAGTGATATAAATTATGCTGTTGCTTCAAAAGAAGATAAAGAAGCAATGTTCTTAAACTATTCAGAACTTTTAAATTGTTTTGATAGTGGTGCTACAACAAAGATTACCATTGCATTAAGAAGAATCAATAAAAAAGATTTTGAAAAAGAAATACTATTATCTTTTAAACAAGATGGTTTAGATATATATAGACAAGAATATAATCAGATGTTATTAGATAAAGCACTTGGTGCTAATGGAATGAAAAGAGAAATTTATTTAACGGTTTCTGTTGTAAAGAAAGATTATGAAGAAGCAAAAAATTATTTTAGAAGAATTGGTAATGAGATAGTTTCACATCTTGCAAAGTTAGGTAGTAAATGTGTAGAGTTAAATGCTTATGAGAAATTAAAACTACTTCATGATTTTTATAGAATAGGAGAAGAAACTAATTATAATCTAGATATTCATGAAATGATGAAAAGAGGACATAACTTTAAAGATTATATATGTCCTGATGGCTTTTCCTTTAAAAGTGATTATTTTGAGATGGGGAAAAAATTTGGTAGAGTTTTTTTCTTAAAAGAATATGCTAGTTTTATAAAAGATAGTATGATAGCAGAACTTACTGATATGAATCAAAATATGATGATGAGTATAGATATAATTCCTATACCTACTGATGAAGCAGTTAAGGAAGTAGAGAATCGTTTGTTAGGTGTTGAAACTAATATTACCAACTGGCAAAGAAAACAAAATGCTAACAATAATTTTAGTGCTGTTGTACCTTATGATATGGAACAACAAAGAAAAGAAAGTAAAGAGTTTTTAGATGACTTAACAACAAGAGACCAAAGAATGATGTTTGCAAACTTAACATTGGTTATTACTGCTGATACTAAAGAACAATTAGAAGCAGATACAGAAACAATATTAATTGTTGCTAGAAAACATTTGTGTCAAATAGTACATTTGAGGTATCAACAAATGAATGGGTTAAATACCTCTTTACCTATTGGAGTTAGAAAGATTAATAATTTAAGGACTTTGACTACAGAAAGTCTTGCTGTTTTAAATCCTTTTAGAGTACAAGAAATATTAGATAAAGGTGGTATTTATTATGGTGAGAATGCAATTAGCCATAATTTAATTTTAGTCAATAAAGAGAACTTGTTAAATCAGTCCTCTTTTTTATTAGGTGTACCTGGAAGTGGTAAATCTTTTAGTGCAAAAGAGTTAATAACATTTTTAGCTTTATCTACAGAAGATGACATTTTAATTTGTGATCCTGAGGGAGAATATTCAGAATTAGTTAAAGCTCTAGGAGGAGAAGTTATTAGTATTTCTGCTAGTAGTCGTGACCATATAAATGCAATGGATATGACTGAAGGTTATGGAGATGGAGTTAATCCAGTTGTTGACAAGTCAGAATTTATTTTATCTTTGTTTGAACAATTAGATAAAAAAGGATTAGGGCCTAAAGAAAAGTCTATAATTGATAGATGTACTGCTTTAGTATATGATGATTATAATAAAACTGGCGAAATGCCAACTTTAATAACATTAAGAGAGAAATTATTAGAACAAGACGAGAAAGAAGCTCATGAGTTGGCTTTATCACTAGAATTATTTACAAGTGGTTCATTAAATGTATTTGCACATCCGACTAATGTAGATACAAATAGTAGAATAATATCTTATGATATTTATAAATTAGGAAAGCAGTTAAAGACTATGGGCTTACTAGTTATAACAGATGCTTTAATAAATAGGGTATCAGAAAATTATAGAAAAGGTAAAAGAACTCATATTTTTATTGATGAAATTCATGTTCTTTTTGAAAATGAATATTCAGCAACATTCTTTAATTCAGCTTGGAGACAGTTTAGAAAAAGAAATGCTTATCCAACAGCAATAACACAAAATGTAGAATATCTATTATCATCTGTAGAAGCTTCTACAATGTTATCTAATAGTGAGTTTATAGTTATGCTTAATCAAGCATCTAGTGATAGGAAGAGATTAGCACAACTTTTAAATATTTCTGATGAACAAATGTCATATATTACTAATTCAGAAGCAGGGTGTGGGTTGATTAGATATGGAAGTTCACTTGTACCTTTTATAAATCGATTTCCAAAAAATACTAGATTATACAAATTAATGACAACAAAGCCAGGAGAATAATTTGTCTGATATAAAGAATAGAGAGATAATAAAGGGTACAATAAAAAAACTAGATAAAGGAGTAATTGCTACTCAAAAAACAAAAGATAATATTACAAAAGTTAAAGAAAAAAGTGAAGATACAGTGCAAAGTAAAGAAAATAATGCTAATGAGTATGCTATTAATAGAATTACTGATTCTGCAAAATATATTTATAATAATTCTGGTAAAATAAAACAAAAAGGTAATCAGTCTGTTAAAACAACAAAAGATAATATTACGAAAGCTAAAGTTAAGATAAAGGATATAAGAAATAAACAGATTAAAAAGAAAAAAATAAAAGATATTTCAGATAAGATGAATGTAAAATCAATAAAGTTAAAAAATGATGTATTAAATCAGAAAAAAGCATTTTCTTTAGTTAAAAATAACAATGTAAGTAAAATGGGAAGAAAGTTACAAATATCTAAATTTAAAAATAAACTTTCAACATTAAAGAAAACAAGTAAGGCTTTTGTTAATTCTGCTAAAGCTATTATTTTGGGTACTAAAGCTTTAATCACTGCCTTAATTGCTGGAGGATGGATTATTGTAGTAATTGTAATAGTAATATGCTTAATAGGATTATTATGTAGTTCAATTTTTGGAATATTTTTAAGTGGTGCAGAGACGAGTGAAAATGCTCTTACTATTAGTGATGTTATTTCAGAATGTAATCTAGAATTTACTAATAGGTTAGAAGCAATACAAAGTCAAAATCCTCATGATGATTATGTTTTAGAGGGTAGTATGGCTTCTTGGAAAGATATTATTATCATTTATGCAGTAGTTCAAACAGGTGGGATAAATGAAAAAGAAGTAATAACTGTTGATGAGGTTAAAAAAATGTCTTTTAAGCAAATATTTTGGGATATGAATATTTTATCTTCTGAGGTTAGAGAAGAACAAGTAATAGAGCAAGGAGTTAATAGTTTAGAAACTCCTAAAGAGGTAAGAAAGAGAGTACTTCATATAACTATTACATCTAAAACGTTGGATGAAATGATTTTACAATATAATTTAAATCCAACACAGGTTAGTCAATTAAGAGAACTTGATAGTTCAGAGTATGATTCTTTGTGGAATGGTGTCATATATGGACTTGGGTATAGTGATAACTATAGTAGTTGGAAACAAACTGATATAGAGTGGGCTAATGTTAAAATAGGTAATACTAATAGTACAATTAAAGATATAGG
>CASEWH010000006.1 GCA_949291575.1 uncultured bacterium | reverse complement strand
TACTACTTCTAGCGACTTTAAAATCTGGTAAATGCATATAATCACTTCCTTACAAATTTAATTTTAAAACTTTTTCTACCTCTTGCATAGTATTATCTATACTACAATTATTATTGATAATACTAGTTATTGGCCTTTTATTAATATTTTCTTCAGAAAAATCAAGCGAATCTGCTAAAAACCTTCTACATAATTCTTGATATTTAGGATTTTCTTCTTTTTTCTCTCTATCTAGAGCTCTTTGTAATCTAATACCATCATCTACTTTTATTAAAAGAGAGAGAATATTTTCTATTCCATAGAATTTTACAAATTGATCTAAACCTTTTAAGGTATTACTGCCTATATAATTATTATTTCCTAAATCTATAGTAGTACTAGTAGTAAAGTAATACCATGGACCATAAACAGTATCATATTTTCTTTTCTCTATTATTTTGCCTTGTTTCTCTAAATCTAGCATTTCTTCTACAGTCTTAAAATAATATTCTCTTCCTTCAACTTCATGAGTTCTTTTAGGTCTTGTTGTAGACATTATCATTTCTTTAAAAGCAAATTTATTTTCTTTTACTAAAGTTCTTATAATAGTATCTTTACCACTATTAGATGGTCCCATAAATAAAATAATTTTCCCCATCGTGTTCACTTCTTTCTAAACAGTTATATTTTATCATAGAACCATAGAAAAAAGAAGAATTTATTTTTCTTCTTTATACGGTAACTTCCATTAAGACATTCTTAACTATATTATCCATGAAAGTTAATTTATTATTCATAAGTTCATTTTTAATAATATCAAAATTCTTCTTAACTAAATCTACTATCTCTTTTACTTTAGGAAGTAATTTAGCTTTCTTAGATAATTCATTTACAATAGTCTCTAAATTAGTTAACTTAGTATATTTACCAAACTCATCACTCTTTATAAAAGTATTATATAAGTTGTTAAATGATACTAAATCAATATTGTTAAATCTTTTATCTTCTAAAAGTTTTAGAGTTGTACATAAATTACCTGTCGATATTGCAATATCAAGAATAGTTTTTCCTTCATTATTTCTAATATTAGGATTAATTTCTTTATTTCTTTTTAACTTTTTAATGATATTAGCAGTATGAACATAATCTTTAGTAGCAAGTAAATGAGTAAATGTATTACCATCTTTGTTTTGATGATTAATATCACTATCTATTTCATTCATATACTTCTCTACTATATCATATTTCTTACTCTTTAATAATCTCATTAAAACAGTATTACCATCCTGATCGATTGTATTTAAACTAACTATTTTCTTCTTTATTAGTTTATCTACTAATTCTAGATGCCCTTCTTTAATAAGTTCAAATATCAAGGACGGTTCTTCTTCACAAGCAGTAGTTGCCTGTGTCTCATCGTAAAACATTTAAAACACCTCTTCTTTTTACGTGCGGTCTTTATTATACCATACGTCTATTGTTTTGTCAATTTTACTACATTACTAGTATTACCAATTCCTTGATATTTATACATTATTTATGATGTACTAAGAATAATTAAACTTATATTTTAACTAGTGGCTTGTTGTTTTCTTATAGTATGATATTTATAGTAATTCCTTAATTATTGGCAAATTTAACAATTTTATATAAGAACAGCGAAAAAAGTCCCAAAGTATATTAAACTTTAGGATTTTTTCCATATTTCATCTCAAATTTCTCTATTTGTGAAAGCCTAGCTGTTTTCTTTAAAGTTTTTTGATCTTTTGGCTCTTTAAATGATTCTATATTTCTAATAGGCTCATAATTAACAGTTCTTTCCTTTAATAAATCATATATTGACTCACTTAAAATTATATCTTGTTCTCCAAAGTATATATGTTTTATTACTGAATTAGCGATATACCCTTTATTGAAATTTATATCTAACTCTAAAGCACTAGGCATTGGTTGATTTATTCCTGACAATGTCGGAAGTGTAATATTTAAAGCACTATTTTTAATTTCTGTTGAATATTTATGTGAATGCCCGTGTAATATTATAGGAGCATAAATTTGACGAATTGTTCCTGTTTCTATATGGTGATATAAATGAATTTTATCATTCTTTATGTTGATTAATGTATTATTGTAGCCACCAATTACAATATCATGTCTAAAGTTATTACATATTTCTATTATATCTAAGGATGCTGTATTAAATGCACTAATATCATGATCACCAGCTACACTAAATGTTAAAATACTTTTATCATAAGGATAATTTTTTATAAAATAATCTATCTGTTGATATAAATCAGATATTTTTTGTGTTCCTTTAGTATAAGCTCCATCTATAAGATCTCCACCACATAAAATGATATTTATTCCATTTTTGATACAATAATTATATGCCCTATTGATTAAATCAAGCCTTTCTAATTCATTTCCAAAATGCAAATCAGATATAAGTAATATTTTCATATTATTTTCTTTGTTGTCTGTAATAATAGTCTTATTTTGACAATTACTTTTATAATTTTTTAAATCTTGCATAGTTGTTATATTTTTGTATTTTATAGATCCATCAGAGTAATACTTTCTTGAATGATTTAAGCCTCTATTTTTTAATTTAAGTAACTCTTCATACAGTTGATGTGAGTTAATATTAAGATTTTCGCATATTTCTTTATTATTTTTTCCTTCCTTTATAAGTTGTAATAATATCGGTGTAAAATCTACTACTTCTATTTCTTGGCTCTCTGGCATTATTTCTTCTTTTTTTATAGATTCTTGTGGTTGTTCTTGCGTTTTAATACCTTTCGATAATAATCTTTTCATTTTAGGAATTAATTTACCATAAAAATTTTCACTATATTCTTTGTTCCAACTTTTACTAGTTTGTGGGTTATGTAAATCATCCCCATATCTAGCTCTAATAACTAATTTTTCTTCTATTGATAAACTATAAATCATATCATCAATTTCTTGTTCTGAAAAATTACTAAAATATTCATAAATTGTTTGTAGTTTTCTTCCCATAATATCCCCCTTTATTTCTTAAAGTACATTACTTTTAGAAATAAGATTTAAAATCAAGTGTTTTCACATGATATATATAGTTTGACTAAAAGGCTAAGCCTTAAAAATTAACCTAATAACTTGACTTTACAAGAAGGACGTAGTATAATACAGTGCATCCGAAAGGGGTAATCATAAAGTAATGTACTTTATGATATAAAAAATAACCATTGGTGGAATTACTTCCATTAATGGTTTTATTCATATAATGGTTTCAACTGATTCATCATAATTACCTTATTTTCGTAATTTGGATGGACATATCTCTCTAAGGTGATTTTTACACTAGAATGTCCTAGTATTTCACTTAAAGTTTTGGGATCACATCCATTTTCAATACATCTAGTTGCAAATGTATGCCTTAAAGCATGGAAATTATATGAATCTATATTTATTTTTTTTAAAATTTTCTTATATTTATTAAAAAAAGTTCTTGTT
The DNA here is from genome assembly GCA_949291575.1 of uncultured bacterium. Lineage (GTDB taxonomy): Bacteria > Bacillota_I > Bacilli_A > RF39 > UBA660 > Onthousia. Next base: position 4,091 of record CASEWH010000006.1, on the reverse strand, counting down.
TCAATACATTTTTCATTACCCGATATTAAAAAAGTATCAGGAGTAATGTTGAAACTTATTTTTTTTAACATGGGGATTATAAAATCTGGTATAGGGATTTCTCGAATAGAAGTTAAAGACTTTGGTTCATCAATTATAATTATTGTCTTTTTCTTTGATATCATATCTGGATTCTTTATTCTTACTAAAGTTTTTTTAATATATATTTTCTTATTTTCTAAATCAATATTCTTCCATTGTAAGGCACATAATTCACCAATTCTAAGCCCTGTATATAGACAAAAATAAATTCCAAAAGAAATTGTATCCATATTGCTTTGTAATTCAATTTCTAGTTGTTTTTGTTCTTCTTTTTTTAAAATTTGAATTTCGTTTTTAGGTACTTTGGGCATTGGGATTTTTATGTTAACACCTCCATTTTTTAATATTTGCTGTAATATTATCAAAATATCTTTAACACTTTTGGGTGCTAAACCTTCATTAAGTAAATCAGCAGTGAATTTATTGATTATTTCTAAAGAAATTGTTTTCTTTTTTACTTTAGCAAAATTTGGTATTATTCTCGAATTAATAGTATACATATAATTGGAATAAGTAGATTTCTTATTTTTTATTTTTGAATTGTTAAGCCAGGAATTTATATCATAGCCAATATAAGATTTATCAAATATTAATAAGTCTTTCTTTATCATTAATTCTTTTATTTTCTTTTTGTAATTATCAATAACCTCTTTTTCATCACTACCATATACAGATTTATAATTAGACGTACCATCTTCTTTATATCCGTAATGATATCTAATTTCGTACCTTCCATCCTTTCTTAAATAAATGTTTTCAAAATTTTCTTTCATATGATTTCTCCTTTCACATAATATAATACCTTTATTTTAAAGCACAAAAAAATGCCATCTAATTCAGACAGCATTTTCAACTAACTTAGCTTTTATTATTTTTTAGGTGTAATTACTTCTAATCCTCCCATATATGGTCTTAATACTTCTGGTACTGTTACACTACCATCTTCGTTATAATTATTTTCTATTACAGCGATTAAGCCACGAGGTGATGCTACTACGGTATTGTTTAGGGTATGGACGAAATATGTACCGTTTTCCCCTTTGGTTCTAATACCTAATCTTCTTGCTTGAGCATCTCCTAGAGTTGAACAACTACCAACTTCAAAGTATTTTTGTTGTCTTGGACTCCAGGCTTCTACATCGCATGATTTTACTTTTAAGTCTGCTAAATCACCACTACAACATTCTAGTTGTCTAACTGGGACATTCATATTTCTAAATACTTCAACAGTAAACTTCCACATTTTTTCATACCAGTCCATTGACTCTTCTCTCTTACAAATAACTATCATCTCTTCTTTTTCAAATTGATGAACACGGTAAAGTCCTCTCTCTTCTAAGCCATGAGAACCTCCTTCTTTTCTAAAACATGGTGAGTATGATGTAAGTGTTAAAGGTAGGTCTTCTTCTTTAATTATTTGTCCTTTATATCTACCTATCATAGAATGTTCACTAGTACCTATTAAATATAAGTCTTCACCTTCTATTTTATACATCATCGCTTCCATTTCAGGGAAAGACATAACTCCTGTTACAACATCACTATGAATCATAAAAGGTGGTACACAGTAAGTAAATCCTTTATTTACCATATAATCTCTTGCATAGGCAATCATTGCTTCATGAAGTCTTGCAATATCTCCTGTTAAGAAGTAAAAACCTTCTCCTGATGTTCTTCCTGCTGCTTCTTTATCCATACCGTTTAATCTTAATATTATATCAGCATGATATGGTATTTCATACTTAGGAGTATAAGCTTCACCAAAACGTTCTACTTCAACATTTTCACTATCATCTTTTCCAATTGGAACAGAAGAATCCATAATATTAGGGATTACCATCATCTTACTTCTTAACTCATCATTTAGTCTCTTTTCATCTTCTTCAATAGTAACTAACTTTTCATTAATCTTTTTTACTTCTTCTTTCTTTTTATTCGCTTCATCTATCTTCTTATCTTTCATAAGTAAACCAATAGAACTACTCTCTTCATTACGAGTCTTTCTTAACATATCACCTTCTTGTTTTAAAGCCCTTATCTTCTCATCTAGTTCTACTACTTCATCTACTAAAGGTAGTTTCTCATCTTGAAACTTCTTCTTAATATTTTCTTTAACAATTTCCTTATTTTCTCTTACAAATTTAATATCTAACATAAATTCCTCCATTTCTAGTCGATAAAACAAAAAAAGAATGGCCTTAAGGAGCTTATACATGGTATATAAGCGGTGCCATCCTTATTATACTTAATTTAGATAACGGTAATGCCCGGATATAAAATCATCTAAAGAGTAGATAGTTAAGGTTTTATTACTGTTCTCACCAACCACAGTATCTCTTAAATAAAATTACTTAACATTGTCTCTTGTCATCGACTTGATTTTATTATAAGGCTTACTCTAATTTTTTACAAGTGTTTTTTACTTAGTTTCTATTATTAATTTAATAGCAGTTCTTTCTTCTCCATCAATTGCTATATCAGTAAAAGCAGGAATACAAACGATATTTTTACCAGCTGGTGCTAGAAATCCTCTTGCTATTGCTACGGCTTTAATCGCTTGATTTAGCGCTCCTGCTCCTACTGCTTGTATTTCTACACTACCATTTGCTCTAAAAACATTGGCTAGTGCCCCTGCTACTGAATTAGGGTTTGATTTTGATGAAACTTTTAGTGTTTCCATAATTTTATCATCCTTTCTTTTCTAAAATATTCTATGAAGCTTTTTAGAAAGAAAGAACAAAAAAAGAGTAAAATATATTACCCTTAAAATAAACTCTCTATTTCTTCTTCTTTTTTTGGAGTAGAAGGTACTTCTACTTGAGGTGCACTCTCAGTAACAGTTGGTGTTACTACTTCTTGTTTAGGAACCTCTACACTAGGAGTCTCTATCGTAGGTACTTCTACTTGTGGAGCGGTAACTGTTACTGGTTCTACAGATTCAACTGTTGGTTCTTTTTCTATTGTTGGGATACTTGGTGTAACAGTTGGTATTTCTTGACTATTAATTGTTGGTATAGCACCTGTATTTTCTAATGGATCAGCTCCACCGTATATTGGACGATGCTCTTCTCCTACATCTATTTTAGGAATTACAGGACTTGCTCCTCCGTATATTGGTTTAACATCTTCTGTCTTAGGTTCCTCATTAACAATAGTAATTGGTTCTGATGCTGCTACTTCTACATTTGGTGTAGTAGTATTATTAACTACTTCTACTGTTGGAGTTTCTGCAACTTCTGGTGTTACAGTATTAACATTAGGCGTTTCCATTACTGGTGGAACATTAGGTGTTGATTCCACATTTACTGGATTAACAGTTGGTGTAGGTGTAACCGGAGTAGTAACTTCAACAGGATTAACTACATTATTAGGTGTTGGTTCTACTTTTTGTTCAACGTTTTCTATAGTTGAAGTAGGATTTACATTAGATGTTCCTACATTATTTTCAACTATAGGAGTAGAATTAACTACTGGTTCTGGTGTGATAGGCTGACTTACTGGAGTTGCTTCAACGGTTGGTGTAGGTTGTGGTATATCTGCTGTTGCAACTTGAGCAGTACTATCAACTGTAGGTGTAGTATTAACTGCTTCATTAGTATTCTTTTCTTCTTTACCCTTCTTTTTTTCTTTTTTACTTCCTGTTGCAATAAATATAATTAATGCAATTAAAAGTAATAAAACACCTCCAGTTATTAATAAACCTGGAATTGATGTAAAAAAGCTTAAATCAAAATTTGCTAATATCATAATGACTTCCATCTCCCTTATCTTATATATTAAATCATAACAAAAAAAGGTTTAAAAAGCAAACCTTTTTTACAATGTTAGACAAATGATGTAAAGTTTTTAAAATATCCTTCTTTTGGTAGTAAAGTAAACTCTAGTTTTTCCTTAGTTGTAGGATGAGCAAATTCTAATTTATAAGCAAATAAAGCTATGGGATATTTTCCTTTACTTCCATACTTTTCATCACCTAGTAAAGGATGATTATGATATGAAAATTGTACTCT
>CASEWH010000005.1 GCA_949291575.1 uncultured bacterium | reverse complement strand
TAAAGCTTCATGGATTTTTTCTTCTTTACTGTCTAGATAAACTTCTTCAATTCTATCAACTCTACACTTTTCAGCTTCTAATATAGCATCAACCTTTTTAACAGCTTTATCTAAATCATCATTAACAACTACATAGTTATATTTAGGTATTTCATTTATCTCTTCATAGGCTCTTTTAAACCTTTTTTCTATTTTATCTAAACTATCAGTTTTTCTATTAATAAGACGTCTTTTTAACTCCTTCATAGTAGGTGGCATTATAAAGATAAAGACAGTCTCATCTAACTTTTCTTTAATCTTTAAAGCTCCTTGAATCTCTATTTCAAGAATTACATCTTCTCCTTTATCTAAATGTTCTTTAATATATTTCTTAGGAGTACCATAATAATTACCAGAGTATTCTGCATATTCTAAGAACTCATCATTATTAATTTCTTCTTCAAATTCTTCTCTAGATAAGAAATAATAGTTAATACCATTTTTCTCTTTACCTCTTGGTTCTCTACTAGTACATGATATAGATACCCAAGTATTATTTCTTATTTTTAATAATTCGTTAATTATACTATTTTTACCACACCCAGAAGGCCCTGAAATAACAATTAAAAGCCCTTGTTTCTTTGTTTTAACCATATTATCCATAACAATCACTCCCTTATAGGTTTCATCTTATATTCGGCTTCTATTAAGCTTTTAGCCTTATCTTTATCAAAAACTAAAGAATATATCTTTGTAATTTTGTATTCATATTCTAACATCTTATCTTTTTCTCTTGTAAATTTACTAATAATAGGTATATCTACATCTTTTTTAATCTTATTTAAATAATCTCTTCCCTTATTAGAAAATCCTAACAATCTAATATACTCAACTTTCTTAAACTCCCTAGCTTGCACTTTAGTATAATCACATAATATATAAATTAAAGTCCTAGAAAGTCTAGAGTAGGTTAGATTTTTACTTTTAACTTTATTAATAAGTTCATCAAAACTATAACTATTAAGTATTTCTTTTTTTAGTTTAGTAGCAATACCACTATCTACTAGATTATAGATAGTTAAATCATTACAACTTATTATTTTATACTTTAAGAGATTAAAATAATCATCTAACTTAGGTATCTTCTTATCTTTTAAATAACTATAAGTAATAGAAGGTACACTGTCTTTAATATCTTTATTATTTAGCAAAGCTTCTCTTATACTAGTTGCACTGGATATGCTCATTATACTCATATTATTTAATTCTTTACTATGATAATCATTAGTTCTTTTAATAGTATAAGGTGTTATTTTATAATTATTAGAGTAAATCGCTTTAACATAACTAATACCTAAAATATCATTAGGTAATTTAAAACAATTTCCTGTTATATCTTCTAAAGCTTTAGATAAAGAAGTAGGGTAGTTATAACCCATTCTTAAATAAACTTGTACTAAATTATCAAAATCAGGGTTAGAAAGCTCAGTCTCTACTAATTTTTTAATCCCTTCTATATCGTCAGATTCACTACCAAATACTAAATCAGTAACACCTAAATAGTTTAAAATATCAATTGATCCTTTTGCGAAGATATCTGCAGAAGCACAAGAGAAAGGGAAGGGAAGTTCTACTACTAAATCTATACTATTTTTTATAGCAATAGCAGTTTTCTCCCATTTATCTAAAATTGATACATCTCCTCTTTCTGTAAAATTACCTCCAAGTACTAATATAATAGGACTATTAGGAAACATTTCTTTAACCTTTTCTATATGATATAAATGTCCATTATGAAAAGGATTATATTCAGCGATAATACCAACTATATGTTTAGACAAGACTAACACCCCTTTCTTAATTTGTTTACTAATTATAACACTGTTTTAGTAGTAAATCAATACTTGTTACTTTTACAAAATCTTCAAATAGTTATATAATAATAATGAGGATGATGTTATGAAACTTATTACTGCATATGAAAATTTTCTAAATTACTGTGAGTTTGAAAAAGGACTTTCTAATAATAGTATTAAAAGTTATGGCTATGAGATGAAAGACTATATTAGTTTTTTAGAAAAAGAGAAGATAAATAATACCAAACAAATTACAAAAGATATAATTACTCAATATCTAAAATCCTGTTATGAACGTAATGAAGATAGTAAAACTGTCGCTCATAAACTTACTACTATTAAGAACTTTCATAACTATTTAGAAAAAGAAGAAAATGAGACTAACAATCCTAGCAAATTTATAGATAGACCTAAGACTACAAAAACACTCCCACATAGTTTAACTATAGAAGAAGTAGATAAACTCTTAGATATAGAACTAGATACCCCATTTGACTATAGGAATAAAGCTATGTTAGAATTAATGTATGGTTCAGGGCTAAGAGTATCTGAACTTATTAGTCTAACAGTTTATGATATAGATTTTAATAACGATATTGTTAGAGTTAAAGGTAAAGGCAGTAAAGAGAGAATTGTTCCTATTAATGATATAGAAAAGTATTATTTAAATGAATATTTAGATAAAAGGCATCTGCTATTAAAAAAGAAACAGTCTGATGCTCTATTTTTAAACTCTAGAGGAACAGGTATATCAAGACAAGGATTCTTTAAGAATTTAAAAGAGATTTTAAAAGAAAAAGGACTTAATCCTGACATATCTCCTCATAGTTTAAGACATTCTTTTGCAACACATTTATTAAATGGGGGAGCAGACCTTAGAAGTATTCAAATGCTTTTAGGACACTCTGATATTGCTACAACCCGTATATATACACATATTACTAATGAGAAAGTTAGGAATGATTACTTAGACAATCATCCTCGTGCTAAAAAGGAGAAATAATTATGAGATTTAAAAGAATATTTTTAATGGTTTTAGATTCCTTAGGAGTAGGGGAAGCAAGTGATGCAGCAAGTTATGGAGACGGTGGTGCTAATACATTAGGGCATATTAAAGAAAATTATGATTTATTTGTCCCTAACCTTGCCAAAATAGGTTTTCTTAATACTTTAAATATGGATGAAAATACTGAAGTTGATGCTTATTACACAATTGCAAGACCTAATAATGCTGGTAAAGACACTTTAGCAGGTCATTATGAAATGATGGGAATTACTTCTAATATTCCATTTAAAACATTTAATGAAAATGGTTTCCCTATTGAGTTAATTGATGAAATTGAAACAGTTACTGGAAGAAGAGTTATAGGTAATAAATGTAGTAATGATAACAGTATCATTAATGAACTAGGAGAAAGACAAGTAGATTATGGTTCTTTAATAGTTTATACATCAGCAGATTCAGATTTACAAATCGCTGCTCATGAAGATGTTATTAGTCCTGAAACTTTATATAGTTACTGTGAAAAGGTTAGAAAACTAACGCTAAAAGATGATTTTTTAGTAGGTAGAGTAATTGCAAGACCTTTTACAGGTAGTAATGGTAAATTTAAACTAAATAATACTGGTAGAAAAGACTATCCAGTAGCACCTCCATCTAAGACTATTCTAGATGATTTAAATGCTAATAACTATAATGTTATCGCTATAGGTAAAATGAATGATATATTTAGTAAAACAAGTATAAACAAGACTTTGAAAGCTAACTCTAATATAGATACTATTAATAAGTTAACTAATGTCATGGATAAAAAATTTACTGGATTATGTATGGTTAATTTATGCGATTTTGATAGTTTATATGGTCATTTAAGAGATGTAGAAGGTTATGCTAAAGCAATAGAGGAATTAGATGTAGAAATACCTATGATTTTAAATAAGTTAGAAGTAGATGATTTATTTATTATAACAGCAGATCACGGTAATGATCCAACTTTTAAAGGAAATGATCATACTAGAGAAAATGTACCATTAATTATTTATAGTAGAAATTTTAAAAATCCTAAAAGATTAGAAATACAGGATACTTTAGCTGTAATTGGTGCAACAATAGCTGATAATTTTGAAATAACACCACCTGAAATAGGAACTAGTATATTAGATGAACTAGAGTAGGGAAGAGTAGTATTAGAACATAAAAAAACTAATAGATGTTAATGTTAACTCTATTAGTTTTCTTCTTGTTTTTCAAAGCTAGCACATACAGTTTGTTCTTGATCACAAACTTCATCTTTTGGACAATCACAGTTACTACTAACTTTAATTTCATCTAAGTTGCATTCTTTATTATTACTATTATATTTGCAACTATCGACATCACATTTAATACTCTGTTTTTTCATCTCTTATCTCTCCTTCACTATTTATATTTCCCAAAAATAAATGGTTTATTCCCCTATTTTTAAAATTTACTTCCCCTACTTTGATTTTTAACTAAAATAGAGTAGTACTTAACATTAAAATATTCTTTTTTGTAATACTATAAATAAGTAGATAAATAAATAATGTATTATACTTAATTAGTGAATAGATATCATAATCATAAATAAAGTAATATAGTTAAATAATAAT
>CASEWH010000004.1 GCA_949291575.1 uncultured bacterium | reverse complement strand
TTAATACCATTAGTAGTTTCACTATAACTCATTGTAATAGTACCTGTAGTAATTGTATTTACTTGCTCACCAGTTTTACTATAACTAAATGCCGCAAATGAAACTCCAACTACAGCAACAACTAAAATTGCAACACCTAATACTGATAATAATACTTGTTTAGAATTATTATTGTCTTTCACTTTTTAACCTCCTTCTATAATATAGAATATAACATAAAAATAATCATTATATCAAGATTTTTTGCTAAAGAAAAAGCGCCAAAATTAGACACTTTCTAAATTAAACTTCTATTGAGCTGCTGCAGCACCATATACATTTACTCTAAGCTTGTAAGATTGTGAATCACCAGTAACTACATAATCATCAGCCACCCACATTCTTAAACGATAATCATGTGAACTAGTTGCATTAAATGTATCAGTATGAAGAATAAATTGACCACTTTGTGCACCAGATGGCTCACTACCAGTAGTTGGAGTTAAGTCACTTACCTTAGTTGGAGGTAATAGTTCTTCATCTGCAGTTCCATCCATATCAGTTAAATATACTTTAACAGCAGTATCAGGCAAAGTACTTTCTACTTCCTTTGCAGCAGTAATTGCAAAATTAATTGTAGTAGTACCTGTAATATTAGCATTTACTGTAAAATCAAAATATTGATTTGTATCCGCTAAAGCTTTACCAACTTCATCAGTCATTGGAAGAGCATTAGTTAAACTAATAGCATTATCTCCTTCAACGTAATTCATTGAAATAGTACCAGTTGTAATTGTATTTACTTGTGTACCTGTTTTACTATAACTAAACGCTGCAAATGATACACCAACTACAGCTACTACTAAAATTGCTACTCCAAGTACCGATAACAAAACTTGCCTAGAATTATTATTATCTTTCATTTCATATCCTCCTTATAATATAACTATACCACAAAACAAAATATTTACACAATCATTTTCTAAAAATTGTAACAAAAAAATTGACATTTTTTTAAAAAGAAAAAGTGTCAGAGATTAGACACTTCTCTAAAAAACAAAAATACTATTGAGCAGCTGCTGCACCATATACATTTACTCTAAGTTTATATGATTGTGATTCTCCAGTAACTGTATAATCATCTGCTACCCACATTCTTAAGCGATAATCATGTGAACCACTTGCTGCGAATGTATCAGATTTTAATAAATACTGATCATTTGGTGCACCTGAAACATCACTTGAAGTTACATCTAATTCAGAAACTTTAGTTGGTGCCAAAATTTGACTATCAGCATCTCCATCCATATCAGTTAAATATACTTTAACACCATCATCTGGAATATCACTATCTAATTCTTTTGTAGCAGTTATAGCATAATTAATTGTTATATCACCGGTAATAGTGGCATTTACAGTAAAATCAAAGAATTGATTTTCTTCATTCAACTTCATTCCTACACTATCACTCATAGGAAGTGCATTTGTTAAATTAATACCATTAGTAGTTTCACTATAACTCATTGTAATAGTACCAGTTGTAATAGTATTAACTTGTTCTCCTGTTTTACTATAACTAAATGCCGCAAATGATACTCCCACTACAGCCACAACTAAAATTGCTACACCAAGCACTGATAATAACACTTGTTTTGAATTGTTATTATTATCTCCCATCTTTTGTCTAACCTCCTTCTACAATATAACTATAGCACAATTCCAATCATAAAAGCAATATTTATTAAAATAAAAAGAATAAAGTATCTACAACTAGACACTTTATTACCATCCATATCGTATAAGTTCAAATTTTATATTATGGCTAGTAGCAAATCCTTCTAAATTAGATTGACTTGTAAATAATAAATCCATATGATTACCAGTAACCGCACCGCCTCTATCCATAACAATAGCAAGAATTGGTTCACTATATATATTGATTCCACTTATCCTAACAATACTACCACATGGAATGGATCTATCTGCAGCAACTACTCTAACCGTACCATATACTTGGTCTTCAAAATAAATATTACCATTTTTAAAGTTTTGACGAGGTGGACAAGCACTATTACCAGTACAACCAGGACAATCAGGTCCATAAGCAGTAAGAGTTCCCATGAAAGCTACAGGACTACTACTAGCAACACTAATCGCATCATAAAAGTTATCATATAAAGTAGGCTCTTTAGCTTTCTCCATCTCTTTTATAGAATTATACTTATTAACAATATGAACTGCTTGTAAGCTCTTTACACTATTTATATTTGATGTCATTACTACAGTTTTATTATTACCAGACAACACAACAAAAGCTAAAGCAAAAACAATAATTACAAAACTAAAATATCTTAAAAATCTTTTACCCATCTTTTTACCTCATTTTCTACTTAAGATAATACTAGCATTATTATCTATCAAAGTCAAATAAACTTGAAGCATTTCTACTGGTAATTTCTGCTAATTCATCTACACTAATATTTTTTATATCAGCAATAAAATAAGCAATATACTCTAAATACTTAGAAGAATTAATTTTTCCTCTAAAGGGAACAGGAGTAAGATAAGGACTATCAGTCTCAAGTACAATAGATTCTAAAGGCACTTCTTTAACTACATCTTTTAATTTAGAATTTTTAAAAGTAACAACTCCACCTATTCCTAATAAGAATCCCATACTAATATAAATATTAGCAGTCCCTAAACTTCCACTAAAACAGTGTATTATTCCTTTTACTTTATATTTCTTTAAAGTATTAATAGTATCCATAGTTGCATCTCTAGAATGTATTACAACAGGAAAGTTAAAAGCCTCAGCAATCTTTAATTGTTCTTCAAATAACCATATCTGTTTATCTTTATTTTCTTTAGTATAGTGATAATCAAGTCCTATCTCCCCAATACCAACAACTTTTTTCTCGCTTAATAAACTCTTTAAATAGTCTAAATCATATTTAGTAACAGTATCAGCATACTCTGGATGATATCCTATCGTAACATAAACCATATCATACTTATCTTTTAAATTCATTACTTCATCTATACTTTCCCTACTACAACCTGATACAACAATTTTATCAACACTAGCATTCTTATTCTCTTCTATAACTTTATCTATATCATCATAATCTTCCACACTTAAATGACAATGTGTATCTATATACATAAAAACCACCGCTTTCTAAAAACATTATATCAAAAAAAGAAATCTTCTAGATAGTATTTTACTATTTACAAGATTTTTTCTTTCTTCGACATAAAAATAACCTTATTAAATAAATCGTTAATACAATTAAATAACCGATATCTAATATATTATGTCCAATAATAACCATTACAACTAAAACTCCATAAAGAACTGCAACTGCCACTACCTCAATTTCTAACTTTCGTTTCTTAGTCATAATTCTATCCTTTCTTACGACTTCAAATACTACTTGTTACTACGTAAACACTACCCTTCAACTATAACATAAAAAATAGGATAATTCTAAAAATCACCCTAATTATTTTTTAGTTTACACCAAAATTTTACAAATCATGTTCTTTTAAGAACTTATCTTTATCTATTCTTTGAAATAATACACTAGGAGTTCCTACTTCATATTTATTATCTTTTAGATAACTATTATCTTCTCTAGTATTATTAATCTGTATTAAAATCTCTTTAGATGTAGAAGGTATTGCAAAAGATAAATTAATAGAACATACTCTAATAGATTCAAGTAAATTATATAAAACTGTCTCTAATCTATCTTTACTATTCTCATCTTTAGCAAGAATCCAAGGAGTAGTTTCATCAATATACTTATTACTAGCTCTTAATACTTCTAAAATTGAGTTAATAGCATCAGATACTGCTAACTTATCCATCGCTTTATCTATATTGTTACTTAAGCTATTAATCCTATCAATAAATTCACTATCTATATCTTCATAACATTCTTTATTAGTAACAACTCCATCAAAATACTTATTGGCCATACTAATAGTACGTTGTACTAAATTACCTAAAGTATTAGCAAGATCACTATTTATTACATCTATAAGTAATTCATAAGTTAAATTACCATCATTAGCATAAGGAATTTCTTTAAGTAAGTAATATCTAACAGCATCTATGCCAAATAACTCTACTAAGTCATCTGCATAAATAACATTACCTTTACTTTTACTCATCTTATCATTATCAGTAAGTAACCAAGGATGACCAAATATTTTCTTAGGTAAAGGTAAATCTAAAGCCATTAATATAATAGGCCAGTAAATAGTATGAAAACGAAGTATATCTTTACCAATTAAATGTAAGTCAGCAGGCCAAAGTTTTTTAAACAAATCACTACTACCATCAGGATCATACCCTATAAAAGTAATATAATTTGTTAAAGCATCAATCCATACATAAATAACATGCTTAGGATCAAATGTAACAGGAATACTCCATTTAAAAGTAGTTCTAGTAACACATAAATCTTGTAAACCAGGTTTTAAGAAGTTATTAATCATTTCATTCTTACGAGACTCTGGTTCTATAAAATCATCATGCTCTTCGATATACTTTAATAATCTATCTTGATATTTACTCATTCTAAAGAAATAAGCCTCTTCTTTTTGTTTTTGCACATCTCTTCCACAATCAGGACATTTACCATCCACTAATTGACTATCGGTAAAGAAAGACTCACAAGGTGTACAATACCACCCTTCATATTCACCTTTATAAATATCTCCTTGTTCATATAACTTATTAAATATTTTTTGAACAATCTCTTTATGATGTTTATCAGTAGTTCTAACAAAATTGTCATAACTAGTATCCATCAAATCCCAAATTCTTTTTATTTCATTTGCCACTGAATCAACGAATTCTTGAGGTTCAATTCCAGCATCATGAGCTTTTGTTTCTATTTTTAACCCATGTTCATCAGTACCAGTTTGAAAATAAACATCATAACCTTTACTTCTCTTATATCTTGCAATAGCATCTGCAAGTACTACTTCATAAGTATTACCAATATGTGGTTTTCCTGATGTATAACTTATAGCAGTTGTAATATAATATTTTTCCATTAATATCTCCTCCTCAAATTAAAAAGATTTATTATAACGAAAGGACGAGCTAACCCGTGGTACCACCTTTCTTTACAATAAATCTTGTACACTTATTCTAATTAACGCTTAGCACGTTCATACTTACATATCAATATGAAAGTTCAGAAGCCATATCTTATATAATCATTCGTTTCTTTTCCACCAACCAAGAACTCTCTATAACTAGAATTTATAAGACTCTTCATCACAACTTTTAATAACGATATTCTAACACAAGAAAAATTAATCTTCAAGATATTTTGATAAGAAATTAGCAATTATCTGAATTATATGTTCATCTTCTTCCGTAAAACTCTTACTATCTTCAATAACCATAAAAACTAAACCAATAGTCTCACTATCAGAAAGTATTGGACTAAGAATATATTTATACTCCACCCCTTTATTTTTACTATCTACAATCTCTTCTACTAAACTAGTACCTTTTACTAAACTCTCTGTTTGAAATAAATATTCTTCTAATCTTGAAGAAATATTAAATCCGTAAAACTCTTTTTTTAACTTACCAGTACCTGCTACTACTTTATCTCTATCAGTAACAAAAATACTTTTACTTATAGTCATATGAATAGTATCAAGCAAAGACTGTGCCATTTCACTCAAATCTTCACTAGTAGAAAATTTCTTCAAACTAATAGTCTCTTTATCTACAAAAAACTCTAAAGTCTCACCGTCTCTAATCCTAAGAGACTTTCTAATATCTTTAGGAATAACTATTCTTCCCAAATCATCAACTCTTCTTACTACACCTGTTGTTTTCATATATGCTCCTTCCTTTACAGTAGTATTATTCCATTATCTGCCCAATTTTATACTATAAAAAAATAATGTATCTAATAATATTATATACGTAAGAAGTAGTTTTTTCCCTGGTAATTATTTCCAGTTAACTAAAGACACAAAAAAATTCTCACTTAATCAAATAAATGAGAATTTTCCATCGTAAAAACAAATCTTTCTATCTGTTCTTTCAAGCTATTAAGAAGTATCGTATCTTTAACTAATATTTTCATATCAACAGTCTCTAATATTTGTTTAACATAAGTAGTTTGTAAAAACTTAGTAGCATCTTTCTTAAAGGTAGTATTATCATCTTTAACTATTAAATCTAAATTACTTATAATTTTTTCTTTAACAAGACTAGTAAGAACTTGTTTCTCTTCTTTTTTCACTTCTTTATTAAACTTAACTAACTCTTTCTTTAAATTTTTAACTAAGTCCATTGGTTTATCATCATCAAACTTAGAATAATTATCTTCTATTAATTTTATTCTTTTCTTAAAAATATTTCTAAATTCTTTTTTTAAGTCATCTTTATAACTAATTAAAACTTCATTAAATTTATCACTATTTAAAATTAAATTATTATGTTTAGCAATATTAAGAACCCTTTGTTTAACTGTATCCATCGCTTCAAGTGGTACTTCTATAACTCCATTAATAATATCATCTTCTATTAAAGAACTAGTATTATTAGTAGCAAGTTCTAATCCTGCTGTCATTAATATTTGTTTATGCTGTTTTAAAATATCCTCTTTAACCACTACCATCATAGCCTCCAATTCTACTAATAAGTATAAGAAGATAAAAGGGTTTAGTCAAGAGACAAAAAAACTCAAGCTATAAAAACTTGAGTTATAGATACCCGCAGTGTAATCTATTTTATCAATAGCATCAATTAAAAATTATACTCTATTTGAGCAAGTCGCTCTAAAGAATATGTTTTCTTTTTATACTTTTTTTCTCTTGTTGATGTTTCTACAATTTCAAAAGCAGGAAGATTACATAATACAATTTGTAACGCTTCAAAAATTTCTTTTTTTGATTTTTTTAACTCTCTTAAAGAAGAATATAATGTATATAATTCATCAATAACTTTAGAATCAGAACTCTGTAAAAAATGTTCACTCATATTATTAAGACTAATAATAAATGCCTCATAATATTTAGTATAAAGTTTCCCATAAGTATTTATAAAAGCAATTAACTCTGCTAACTTATTTAAAGTTTCAACAGTCTTATCATATTTCTTTTCAAAATACCTTTCTCTATCATCATCATAATCATCATCATAAATATTATAATATGATACATTACTCACAAAACATCTCTCCCTTCATTTGCCACATATTATACACTATTTACTTTCATTTGTAAAGAAAAACTTAACTCACCATACTAGACAACAAGGCAACTAAATAATAGATAGGATGCTTCTCTAATTTAACAATATCTAAGATAATGGTTAAATCACTTTCTCTACTCTTAAATCTAAACATAGGTGTAATAGTATAAGCATTCATAAATAAATCTTCTGTATTTAACTTACTAGTAGATTCTCTATTAAAGTAAAGTTCAATAGTATTTTTAGTTTCACTAACTTTAGTAACACCCACTTGTTTAACAAGTTTTTCAAACCACTCTTCATACATATAGATAATAATATCTTCATTAAGTTTACCAAATCTATCTTCTAAATCACTTCTAACTTCTTCAAGTTTCTCTTTACTATCTATCTCATTAATCATTCTATGAATCATAATTTTCAAGTCATCATCAGTTACATAGTCATCACTAATATGAGTAGATACATTAAGTAATGTTTTATTACTCTCTTCCTCTTGTTCTTCTTCTACAACATTACCTTTAAGACGTTCAACCTCTTCATTAAGCATTTTTAAATAAAGGTCAATACCAACACTATCAATAAAACCTGCTTGCTTACTTCCTAAAATATCTCCTGCTCCTCTAATAGATAAATCACGAGTTGCAATAGAAAAACCACTACCTAATTCAGTAAACTCTTTAATAACTTTTAAACGTTTCTCTGCAGTCTCAGTTAATACTTTATGCTCTTGATACATTAAGTAACAGTAAGCAATTTTATTACTACGACCAACTCTACCTCTAATCTGATATAACTGAGCAAGGCCAAATCTATCAGCATCTAAAATAATTAAGGTATTAACATTAGGAATATCAATACCAGTCTCTATTATGGTCGTACACACTAAAACATCTGCTTCATGGTCAATAAATTGTTGCATTACATCTTCGATTTTAGTCTTATCCATCCTACCATGAGCATAAATAACCCTAGCACTAGGAACAAGATTCTCTATCTCCATTACTTCTTGTTCTATATTTTCTACATTATTAAATAATAGAAATACTTGTCCATCACGAGACATCTCTTTCATAATCGCTTCTTTAACAAGTTGTTTATTATAACCAATAACATAAGTCTGAATAGGATATCTATCACGTGGTGGAGTCTCTATTAAAGATAAGCTTCTAATACCTGCAATAGACATTTGTAAAGTTCTTGGAATTGGTGTAGCCGTTAAAGTTAAAACATCAACAGTACTCTTATATTGTTTTAACTTTTCTTTATGTTTAACTCCAAATCTCTGCTCCTCATCAATAATTAATAATCCCAAATCTTTAGGTTTAATATCATCACTAAGAATTCTATGAGTACCAATAACAAAATCTATTGTTCCTTCTCTTAACTCTTCTAATATTCTATTACGTTCTCTTGTACTAGTAAATCTATTTAAAAGACCAATATTAATAGGAAAATCTTTAAATCTCTCAAGAGCATTCTTATAATGTTGACTAGAAAGAATCGTTGTCGGACATAAAAGTAATACTTGCTTATTATCCATAATCGCTTTAAAGGCTGCCCTAAAAGCAACTTCTGTCTTACCAAAGCCAACATCTCCTACTAATAATCTATCCATAGGAGAAACTTTCTCCATATCTTCTTTTATCTGTTTAGTAGCAAGTAACTGGTCGTTCGTTGCCACGTAAGGAAAAGCATCTTCAAACTCTTTTTGTAACTCATTATCATGAGAAAAAGCAAACCCCTTTTGTCTTTCGCGCTCAGCTTGAACTCTTAACAAGTCATTAGCCATATCTTGGACTTTACTCTTAACCCTTGCTTTAATCTTCTTCCACTCTTGTCCCCCAAGCTTATGAATAGTAGGACGAATACCCTCTTTACCAGTATACTTATAAAGCATATCAATCTTTTCAACAGGAATATAAAGCTTATCATTATCTTGATATAAAACCTCTATATAGTCTTTCAAAACACCAAATTGTTCTAAAGTCTTTAACCCATTATAAATACCAATACCATTAATTTGATGAACAACATAGTCTCCAATCTCTAATTTATTTAAATCAGTTATCTTTGTATTATATTTAAACTTAGTCTTATACCTCTTAACCTTTTCATTATTTTTAAATAACTCTCTACCCGTTAAAAAGATATAATTTTTATATTGAAAACCACTATCTAATCCAAATGAAACTAAATTAAGCTTATTAGGATAAATCTCTTCCATAGTTGTATCCATTATAGGTAAAGATATCTTACTTCTAAAACTATGTAACTGATAATCTTTTAAACAAACAATAACAGTATAATTAGCATATAACTTTTCTCTAATATATTTAGTAATACCTTCTATATCATCATTAAATAAAGGTAGTTCCTTACTATTAAAATTAATAACCTTTAAAGACTTATCTAAATTATCTACAGTTAAATAATGTAGAGCATCGTTTTCATAAATATCATCAAAATCAAACATATAACTACCTTTAAAGTCTATATCTTTCTCTTCCCTATACTCTAACATATCAGTACATATCTGTTTATAATTTATTAACATTGAACTCTTATCTTTATAAATAGTAACATGATTATCTAAATAACCACCAATATTAGTGACATCACCGTATTCACTTAAATATTTAGTATTTCTCTTTTCTTCATCTATAAAAGTATCATTAGAAAATATTTCTGTATAAGGATATATATCTACACTATTTACCTCACTCAAAGACTTTTGACTTTTACCATCAAAGTATCTAATAGAATCTATTGTATCGCCAAAAAACTCTAATCTTATAGGATTAGATTCACCTAATGGAAAAATATCTATAACAAACCCTCTAACACCAATTTCCCCTGTCTTAGTAACTAAAGTAGTTCTCTCATACCCTATATTAGTAAGTTTTTCAACTAATTCTTTAGGACTAATTTCATCATTTACTTTTAAAGATAAAGTACTCTTTAAATATTCTTTTTTTAAAGGTAAATATCTTAAATATCCCATTAAATTAGTAATAACTATAGAAGTTTTTCCACTACTTACTTCTTTTAATGTCTCAAGTCTAGTAACCATTAAATCAGGACTAATAGCCATCGCTTCACTAGTTAAAAAGTCATCCATTGGAAACAAATATACATTATCTACATAATTACTAATACTTCTATATAAACTATTAGATTCTACTAGATTAGAAGTAACTATTAAAATATTTGTCTTACTATCATAAAGTTTATTTACATAAACGGCAAAAAGCTCTTCAGTCATCCCTGTAAGAGCGATATCTTTATCATAAATCTTTTCAAAGAAGTTATCAAATACTTTCATAATTACCCCTTTCTATTATATTTACTCATCAAAGAGGTAAAGTCCATTACAAAATAATCATCTAAAACATCAACTAAGGTATCAAACATTGTATCAATCTCACCTAATTCTTTCTTACTAAACTTAGATAGAACATAATTAATAACATCATCTTTATCATTAGAAATACCTATTCTAAGTCTTTTAAAGTTATCAGTACCAAGTTGAGAGATAATACTCTTTAAGCCATTATGTCCCCCACTACTTCCATTTCTTCTTAATCTAAATTTACCTAAATCTAAATCAAGATCATCACTAATAACTAAAATATCTTCACTATTTAATTTATAAAAGTCAACAAAGGCTCTAACAGCAATACCAGAATTATTCATATAAGTCATTGGTTTAATAAAAATTACTTTCTCATTATTAATAGTAGTCTCTATATACATAGCATTAAATTTCTCTTTAAATCTATCTGTAATATTTTTATATTGTAAATATCTATCTACTAACATAAATCCCATATTATGTCTAGTATTCTCATATTCTCTACCTTTATTACCAAGACCAACAACTAATTTCATAATCTTACCTCTTTTCTAAAATTATTTCCCTAACAAATTATTTATTTATTCTTATCAAGATATTCTTTATAGACAATAGACTTAGGAATACCTCTTTCTTTTGCCACTAACTTAATCGCTTCATTTTTAGTATTACCATCTTTTATATAAAAATCTACATGTTCAACGATACTAATAATATTAAAATCAAACTCTAAAACTGCACCTTCTACCACAATAACAAATTCTCCTTTAATAGGAAAATCAGTTTCTAACACTTCACTAATTTTACCTCTAATCGCTTGTTCATACTTTTTAGAGATTTCTCTAACTACACAAATTTTTCTATCACCAAACACTTCTTTAATATTATTTAATGTATCTATTAATCTATGAGGTGCTTCATAAAAGATTAATGTATAAGGATGATTCCTTAAAGATTCTAATTCTTTAATCTGTTTATTTTTCTTTGCATTAAGAAATCCATAAAAGGTAAAAGGAGACGGAGCTAAAGCAGATATAGTTAAAGCTGGAACAAACGCAGTCGCTCCAGGTAAACTCACTATATTATAATTATGTGATGAAATGTAGAGGGCTATTCTATAACCTGGATCACTAATTAAAGGAGTACCTTGGTCAGTAACTAATCCTACATTTAAACCAGTATTTAAATAACCTAATACCTTATCTTTCATCTTATCTTCATTAAATTCGTGACAACTTACTAACTTGTTTTTTATATTGTATTTACTAAGCAACTTAGAAGTTTCCCTAGTATCTTCACAAAGTATAACATCAACAAGTTCTAAAGTCTTTAAACCTCTAATAGTAATATCATCTAAATTACCAATAGGTGTAGGTATTAAATATAAACTAGGTTTATCCATTAACATCGCCTTCCTCTAAAATAATAGGTTTCAACACCTTTAATCCATGTTCTTTACCACTCTTCCTAGCTTCTATCAAAACAAGCTTAGAAGTACTATCTAAATCATGATAAATAAACTGTATCTCTTTAATTGCCAACTTATTTTCTATTAAAGTATCTCTAACTTCAAAAAGTCTATCAACACGACTTACTAAAAATAAACTTCCTCCATCTCTTAAATAAATCTTTGATAAACGTGCTACATCACTAATAGTCATATCACCTTCATGTCTTGCCATCTTCAAATATTCTTTATCACTAATAATAGATTCATTATCTAAAAGAAAATATGGTGGATTACATACTATAATATCAATAGAATTAATTGCAAAGTATTTATCTATATTTTTTATATCATCGTTAACAACTTTAATCTTATCTTCTAAATTATTATCTTTTATAGACATACTAGAAAGTTTACAAGCAATACTATCTTTTTCTATCCCTACCATTTTTATATCAGTCCTAGTAGATAAAAGTAAAGGAATAGATAAAAGTCCACTACCAAACTCTACCAATAACTTATCTTTACTTTTAATTTTTATAAAGTTAGATAAAGCAAGATTATCAGTAGTAATCTTAAAGTAATTATCATCATAGTATAATATCAAGTTCTTACCATTATGGGAAAATTCCATTTTTTTATTCATTAACACTAAACTCAAGTACTCCTTTATCTTTAAATTCTGCTTTATATGTTCTCTTAAAAACATCTACTTCTGTAACTTTACCTAACCCATCATTAGTTTCAACTAAACTTCCAATACTAGGTAGCCCCTTCTTTAATTCAGTATAAACTTCATCTTCATAGTTTAAACAACATAAAAGTCTACCACAACTTCCATTTATCTTCGCAGGATTTAAAGCTAGAAACTGATTCTTTGCCATATTAATAGAAACACTAGCAAAGTCTGTTAAGAAAGTACTACAACAAAGGAATAAACCACAAGGACCAAGCCCCCCGATCTTTTTAGCTCTATCTCTAACACCAATCTGTCTAAGCTCTATTCTTGTCTTATATCTTTGTGCTAATACTTTAGCAAGTTCCCTAAAATCAACCCTAGCATCTGCCGTATAACAAAGAAATAATTGTTTTCTATCAAAAGTATAGAAAGAAGAAATAAAATGCATATCTAAATCAAGCTCTAAAGATTTTTCTTGAGCAAGAGTTAAAGCCTCTATACTATCTTTCTTATTTTTATTATGTTGTTCCCTATCTCTTTTAGTAGCAACCCTAACAAAACTAGTAGTAACATCAAAATCATTTTTATCTTCTATACTTACTATAGATGCAATCTTTAACAAATCATCATTCTTAACAATAATCTCCCATCCTACTTTAAAAAAAGTATTCTCTGGATATTTTACATAATCATAATCATTAAATAACTCATCTATATAAGAAATCTTTAATAACTTCATCCTACACCTCCATCAAAGAAAGTAATAAATCATCAATCCACAACTTCATATTAACATTATACTTCAACTTCTTCAACTTTTCATCTAATATAGAAACAATATTAATTTCTTCTTCTAAACTAATATCATTATCTTCTTTATTTAATAAGCTCTTATAATATTTAAGTACTTCTCTAACAAAATCAGTAGATGAACTCTTATCTTTAAAGAAATTGCTACTATAATAGTTAAATTTAAGTAACAAATCATCACTTTTTCTTTTATTTATATCATCTATAAAAGAAAGCACTTCTTCGCTAAAGTTATCATTATTACTTTCTTCATACTGAAGCCTCATAATCTGACATCTAGACCTAATAGTATCTAAAACATTATACTGATTACTAGTAACAAAAATAGCCACCACATCATCACTAGGTTCTTCAAGAAACTTAAGTATTGTATTAGAAGCACTAACATTCATCTTATCACATTCAAACACTGCATATACTTTTCTTGTATTATATAAGGATTTACTAGAAAACTCATCTCTAATAAAAAGCAACTGCTCTTTCTTTATTTGATTATTAACAGGATTAACTTCTATATAATCAGGAAATTCATTATTTTCTATCAAATGAAATAACTTATCTTTAGAAATAGTAACATCATGATTTTTATAAGAGTCTTCATATATCCTCTCTACTAAAAAAAGAATATATTTCTTTACAATATCTAAACTATTATTATTAGTTTCTATTAAATATGCATGCGACAAAAAGCCCTTATCAAGAGCTTTCATTATCTGATTATAAAACATAGGTTGTAAAGACTCTACTTCTAAATCCATTACTACATCCTTTCTTAGAACATTAATACTTTTAATAAAACTAAAACAAAAAGCATTGGAAAACCTAATATACTAACAGACCCTACTGTAAAAACATTAATAGGAATAACTAAATTAAATCTAGTTGCAATTAAGTTATAACCATATAGTATAAATGTACTAATTATTATTTTCTGTAAAACACGCCATACTTTCTTCATAACTTGCTTCATAGTCTTCACCTAATAAAGCATATGAAAAAGTATTTAATATTATGAAAGTTCTTTTCTATCTTCTAATGCTCTTTCCAAAGTAAGAGTATCAATGTATTCCATATCAGCACCTATTGGAACACCACTAGCAAGTCTAGTAACAACAATATTCATTCCTTCTAATATTTTTTTAATATATAAAGAAGTTATCTCTCCTTCTACACTAGGTTTCAAAGCAAGTATTACTTCTTTAATATTTTCATTCTTTACTCTATCTAATAATTTATCAAGTCCAATATCTTCAGGATTAATATCATCAAGTGGAGAAATAAGCCCATTAATAACATGATATAATCCTTTATAAGTACCTAACTTTTCAAATAGAAACACTATCTTAGAATCTTCTACTACTAAAATAGTTCCTTTCTCTCTTAAATCAGATTCACAAATTAAACATTTATCTTTATCAGTAAGAGTATTACAAATCTTACAAGGATGAATATTATTTTTAACATCTTCTAAATTTTCTTGTAATAATTTAAACTTATCTTCATCAAAAGAAAGAACAGAAAAAGCCATCCGCTCTGCTGTCTTTTCCCCAATTCCTGGAAAGTTTTCAAAACTCTCTATTAAATTCTTTAAACTATCAGGATACATTAAAATAACCCAGGTATAGAACTAAAACGTCCCATCTTCTCTTCTGTTACTTTATCTACTTGTTTCATTGCATCATTAGTTGCAATTACAAACATATCTTGAAGCATTTCTAAATCATCACTAGAAAAATCAGAATCATTTTCTATTTTAACTTCTAAAACTTCTTTCTTACCATTAATTTTAACTGTTACAAGTCCATTAGTACTAGAAAATTCCATCTTATCAATTTCATCTTTAACTTTCATCATATCACTTTGTAATTTTTGAGCTTGTTTCATCATCGCTTGTATATTCATATTATTCCTTCTTTCTATTCAACTTCTACTAAATCTCCAAACATCTCAATAGTTTGATTTATTAAATCATCAGATTCATTATTTATTTTAACATCTTCTTCCAAACTATTCAATATAGGTTCTTCTTGATATTCAAATTGTTTTCCCTGCTTATGAAGATTAATGTATTCTTGTTTTAGCTCATTCCATTTTGTAGTAGTAATAAAAGCAATTTTTTTAAGTGAGCCTGTCTTTTCATTATAAAAGTCATTTAACTTATTAAAATGATTACTAAGCTTATCTACCATTCCTTCATAATCATAACTAATAATAATATTTTTAGGACTAGATGCTCTTACTTTACCATCTAAAAGTTCACAAGCAAGATATCCATTATTAGGTTCAAAAGTATAATCATTAAGTTTATCAAGATTAACTGTTTCTTTATTTAACTCATCTTTCACTGCTTCTATCATTGTATTTTTACTTCTTATTAACATTAACTCTTCATATTTTTTTATTTGTTCATTTGTTTTTTTCACAATTTCTGTTGATAAAGTTTTTACCTCTTTTTGTTTTTCCACTGCCTCTGTAGAAATAGTTTTTTCTTCTTTCTTAGGCCTTATATATACTTCTTCAGTTGATTTAGGTTGAGAATGAACAGCTTCACTTCGTACAGTTTCAGGATTTTTATGTTCATTCATATAATGTAATAGAAATATTTCTATAGATAACTTAACATCATCTGCTTTCTTTAACTCAACTAAATGTTCATTCAAAAGATTTAGGAAATTAACAAGTTCAGATTCTTCAAAAATAAGTTCGTCACTATTTATATAATGATTAAATAGCTCATCTTTAATAAGTAGCATCAACTGCTTAACAACTTGCACTAAGTTTTTTCCATCTCTATAATATTTTTCTACAAGAGAAAGAACTTCACTTACATCAAAAGAAAATATTAATTTTTCTAGTTTCCTCAACTCTTCTTCATTAACTTCTCCATTTATCTCATAAAAGTCATCCAAAGTAATCTCATCAGTGCAGTAAGCTCTTAATTTATCAAGAAGTCCTATCGCATCACGAAGTCCACCATCAGAAGCTTGAGCTATTTTTCCAAGAACTTTCTCATCAACTTTAATACTCTCATCATTAACAATTTCAGTAAGTCTTTTAACAATATCATCATTACTAATCTTCTTAAAAGAATACCACTGACACCTAGAAATAATGGTAGCAGGTATTTTTTGAGGATCTGTAGTAGCTAATATAAAGATTACATGTTCTGGTGGTTCTTCAATAGTTTTCAACAAAGCATTAAACGCACCAATAGATAACATATGTACTTCATCTATAATATAAACTTTATATTTAAGTTCACTTGGTAAAATACCAACTTTACTACGAAGTTCCCTTATTTCATCAACACCATTATTAGAAGCAGCATCTATTTCAATAATATCCATGCATTCTTTTGAAAATGAATATAAACAGTTTTTACATTTTCCACAGGCTACACCATCAACAGGTTCCAAACAATTAACTGATCTTGCAAAGATCTTAGCAATAGTAGTTTTACCTGTTCCTCTAGGACCCGAAAACAAATATGCATGATTAATATGATTATAATTAATAGCATTTTTCAAAGTATTAACTACAATATTCTGTCCTACTACATCATCAAAAACAGTAGGCCTATATTTTCGATACAAAGCCTGATACATATACCTCACCTCACTAAACATAAATAGTATAACAAACAAAAGAAAAAAAGAATATATAAAACATATGTTTAATATCTTCTTTTTCTAAAAAAATCACTAAGAATCATAATATCTTCTTCATTAAATTTAGAAATATCAAGTTTTACTTTTTCCACAGGTACATTTGCATCATGCAAACTAAAAATTTCATTAACGATTTTTGAAGTATTAATATCATTATTGTCTAGCAAATAAACAACTCTATTTATTCTACTTTGTTTAATAGCACTAGCACACATTGGACATGGTTCAAGTGTAACATAGATAGTAGTTCCAATTAATCTCCAGTTATCTAGTTTTCCACAAGCCAACTTGATGGCCGAAAGTTCAGCATGATCTAAAGAACATTTATTTTTTTCCTTCGTATTATATGCTTTAGCAATCACATTATCGCCTTTCACTATTACAGCACCTACAGGAACTTCACCTTCATCATAAGCTTTTTTTGCTTCTTCTAAAGCCAATAGCATATATTCATAATCATTCATAGAAACCTCCATTATTGTATAAAAAAAGTGCACATAAATTAGATTTGTTAAGGCTGCTATGTCTCCATCCTGACCTGTTTCCAAACTAATTTATTGCACGGTAACAGTATACAAAAAAAAGAAGATAAATTCAAGACTTTTATTTACCTTTAATAAACTATTTCCACAGAAATTATTTCCCGGGAAATAATTTTAGCACTTCTCTATATAAAATTAAATACTTTCTTCATATGTTCCACGTGAAACATTAAGTACTATCACAATATATAGGTTTAAATCAATAATACTTCTTTACAAATTATTTCCCGGGAAATAATTCCAGTACTTCTCTATATAAAATTAAATACTTTCTTCATATGTTTCACGTGGAACATTAAATATTATAATAAAATAATAAT
>CASEWH010000003.1 GCA_949291575.1 uncultured bacterium | reverse complement strand
TTCCAATTAGCTAAAACCACTTTTCACGAATAAATGTTCGTGGTAAAATAATAGTGGTGAGTTAAATGGAAAAGGTATATTGTTGTATTGATTTAAAGAGTTTTTATGCATCTGTAGAATGTGTAGAAAGAGGACTTAATCCTTTAAAAAACAATCTTGTTGTTGCCGATAAATCTAGAACAGAAAAGACAATCTGTTTAGCAGTAAGTCCAGCATTAAAACAGTATGGTATAGGAGGAAGAGCGAGGCTTTTTGAAGTTTTAAGTAAAATTAAAGAGATTAATAAAATGAGAAGAAAAGATAATGGTTATAAAAAGTTTACTGGTAAATCTGTTAATGATGATATCTTAAAGAACGATAAGACTAAAGAATTAGATTTAATCATCGCTCCTCCTAGAATGGCTCATTACATTGATTATTCTGCTAAGATATATAATATCTATTTAAAATATATTGCTAAAGAAGATATATTTGTCTATTCTATAGATGAAGTTTTTATGGATATAACTAATTACTTAAAATACTATAACTTATCTCCTAAAGAATTAATTACAAAAATAATTAAAGATGTTTATGATACAACAGGTATTACAGCGACTGCTGGAATTGGCACTAACTTATTTCTTGCTAAAGTTGCGATGGATGTAGTTGCAAAACATATTACACCTAATCTTTTTGGTGTTAGAATTGCTGAACTTAATGAAATGTCTTATAGAAAAAAGTTATGGAATCATTTACCTATTACAGATATTTGGAGAGTAGGTAGGGGTATTTCTAAAAGATTAGAGAGGTATGGTATGTATACAATGGGTGATGTTGCAAGATGTTCTATTAATAATGAAGACTTACTATATAAATTATTTGGGGTTAATGCTGAACTTTTAATAGACCATGCTTGGGGTTATGAACCATGTACAATAGAATCTATAAAAAACTATAAGCCTCTTGCAAAAAGTATAAGTAGTGGTCAAGTTTTACAGTGTCCATATGATTATAATAAAACAAAGTTAATAGTAAGAGAAATGGCTGATTTACTAGCTTTAGATCTTGTCTCAAAAAAAATAGTAACAGAACAGTTAGTTTTAACTATTGGTTATGATATAGATAATATTACTGATGATTATAATGGAGAAATTACAATAGACCATTATGGACGTGCTATACCTAAGTCTAGTCATGGAACTATTAACTTAGATTATAAAACATCTTCATCTAAAATAATAAGCAAAGCGATGATTAAATTATTTGAAAGAATAATAAATCCTAAACTGTTAGTTAGAAGAGTTAATATGTGTGTCACTAAGTTAGCAAGTGAAGAAGATGAAAAATGTAAAGCAAGATATAGGCAATTAGATTTATTTTCCTCTTTAGAAGAAAAAGATAATAAGTTGGATTATAATAGAGAAGCTTTAAAAGAAGAGAACAATCTTCAAAATGCTATGTTAAAGATAAAAGAGAAGTATGGTAAAAATGCTATTTTGAAAGGTATGGATTTAGAAGATGGGGCGACAACAATGGATAGAAATAGACAGATAGGAGGACATCATGAATAATTATGATGATATTATAAATATGCCTCACCACGTATCTAAAATAAGAAAGCCTATGTCTTTACAAAATAGGTCAGCACAGTTCGCTCCTTTTTCGGCTTTAACAGGATATGATGAGAAGGTAAGAGAAGTTGCAAGAGAAACATCTAAAAAAATAGAATTAGATGATGGTATAAAATTAATGTTAAATGAGAAGTTATCTTTTATAAAAACTAATATTAAACTAAGACCAAAGGTAACAATTACTTATTTTGTTAAAGATGAAAAGAAAAGTGGGGGATGTTATAAAACTATAACTGGTAATGTTAGAGTAATTGATGAAATTTATAAAAGAATAATTTTAATAGATAATACTATAATATCTTTTGATAGCATAGTAAGTATAGAAAGTTAAGTATTATTAAATTCCAGCCATTGGTTGGAATTTTTGATTAGTCAGATTATAAGAATTGTTATCCACTGGATGGCAAATTAAGTTAGTTCATTCAAATATAAAAGATATGGTTAATATTATAAATACTTAAATCCTATTTCTTTATAAATTTAAGATGCTCTAGGAAGATTTAATAGATTTGCAAATATTAGATTATATAATTCATCGAATAAGAAGATGCCACAGATTGTATAACTTAAGATTAAAAATGTTTTTCTAGGTATTTTTTTAGCTAGATAAAAACAAAGTGGTACTATTAAATACATTAGTAATAAAGCTGATAATCCAAAGACTAAAACACTTCTTAGACATACATAGCCATTAATATTACCAAAACTTAATATTTCATTAGTATAATCCCAACACTTTATATGCATAATATGTTCCATAAAGGCTCCACCAATATATTCAAGTATTCCAGTAGAAATCATACTTACTATAAAAACAAATAAAGAATTCTTTCTTTTCTTATAAGTTAAAACATATATCAATATAGCACCCATGGCATAAATATTTATCCATGGTAAGAAATTACCTCCACGCCAGTATATTTCAGTCATACCACTATTAAAATAATAAAATACTACTTCATATAGCCAACCAAACATCCCTGATATTACTATTATTAAACAAAATATTCCTAACATAGTTTTTTTATCAAATTTATGATCTTTATTTAAATAATCTTTATACTTCTTCATGACTCTTAACTCCTTTAATACTTAATTATAGTTTAGCAAAAAAAGAGATGTATTTAAATATTTTATCAAGATAATGACATAATTGGACGTTTTACATAAACTATTATTGGAGTTGGTTTTATGTATAAATTGCCTATATTACCTTATTTATTTCAAGATTTAGAGCCATATATTGATACTCATACAATGGGATTACATTATCATAAACATGAACAGAATTATTTGAATAAATTAAATGAATTGTTAGTAAAAAATAATTTTGATTATCGTTATGGTATAAATGAATTATACTATCATTTAGATGAATTTAATGAAAGTGATAGAGAAGACATTCTATATAATTTAGGTGGTGTCTTAAATCATAACTTATACTTTAAGAGTATGAGTCCTAATAGAGTTTTACCAAGTGGAAGATTAAAAGAAGATATAGATAAGAAATATGGAAGTATTGATAAATTCTTTTTAGAGTTTAAAAATAAAGCTATGAGTTTAAAGGGTTCAGGTTATACTTTTTTAGTAGTAACAAGTGATGGTTCTCTAGATATTATAAATTTATTTAATCAAGAACTACCACAGTCTTTAGGCTATATTCCACTATTTAATATGGATATGTGGGAACACGCTTATTATTTAAATTATAAGAATGAAAAAAGTAACTACATAGATAATTTCTTAACAATAGCAGATTTTACTAATGCTAGTAAACTTTATAATAGTTTGATGAAGTAGTTTTTATTTACTCTTTTATAATATTATGATATAATATGTAGCCAAGAAAGAGGGAAAACTATGGGAACTATAGATATTTTCGCTAAATGGGATTTAGAAAAGAATGATTGGACACAAAGTGATAATTTAAAAGATATAGGTAGAAGTTTTGCTATTGCTAGTTATAAAAGAATAATTAATGATAATGGTAAGATAAACTATATTATAATTGATCAAGGGTCTAGGGTTGAAAATCATTCTAAAGATTTTTCTAATATAAAGGAAACAGAAGTTAGAATAGATAATGTTATTAGTCATTATGAAAGATGTAATGGTAACTATGATATAAAATTATTCTTGATGGATGCAGATGCACCTATTATTGAAGATGCCAAACTATTTGCAAAATATGTTGAGTCATTAGCTTTACTTCCAAATACTAATTCAGTTAATATAATTGGACTATCTAAATGTAGTGTTATGAACTTTTATGTTCCAAGATTCTTTAAAAACAGAGAAACTTTTAAAAAGACAAATGTTTATAACATAGCCTCTCCATATGAAGGAACTAAATTTGCTTCTATTAAAATATTTTATCCCGAGATTAGGGAAAAGTTCAGAAGTAAATCTCTTTCTAATTTAATAATAAAAAAAGCTTATGAAGGCATTAGTAGTAATTCTCATATGGATTATGATATCGCTATACCAGGTGGTATTCCAGAAGAAAAGTTACATCTTTATGATGAGAATTTTATTAAAAATGTATTTTGTACTGATAATGTGGAAGCGGTTAAAAGATTAAATAGTTTTAAAAATATATTAACAAGTATTGACAGTAGTGTTATAAAAGAAGCGATTATGACTGGTAATAAACAAGGAATTTTGATGTGTATTTTTAATGAAATGTTTTTTGAAGGTAAATCAGATGGTATGGTTCTTACTTCTTCCCAAAGAAAAGTAGAAGATGTATTAGATATTAAGAGCTACAGTATTAAATCTCATCATGATGTAAATAGTAATATAAGAGCCTTTAATGAAGTTTTAGGAATAGTTGACGATACCATAGGTGAATTTGATGATAGGAATAAGATGTTAATTAGATAGGGTAGTGTATTAAAGCATTACTCTTTTTTAGTAAAATACTTTTTTCTGTTAATAATATAAGTGTAAAGTTAATCTCTTTTGTTTGTAAGATGTATTAAAATAATTTATACTATTATTAGAGATAGAAAGGTAGTGTATTATGCTTTTAGATATAATAATTTTATTAGTAGGCTTTGTAATAATCATTAAATCATCAGATGTTTTAGTAGATGCAGCTTCATCTTTAGCTTTAAAGTTAAGAGTGCCTAAGATGTTAATTGCATTAACAATAGTATCATTTGGTACTTGTGCTCCTGAAGTTGCTATATCTTTTAGAAGTGTTGCAAATGGTGATGGGGTAATGGCTTTTGCAAATGTTGTAGGAAGTTGTATTGTAAATATTTTCTTAATTATAGGACTTGCTAGTTTCTTAAGACCTATTAAAGTAAGACATGCTACTGTTAAAAAAGAATTACCTTTACTTTTTATTGTTACGACAGCGTTTTCTTTTTTAATGCTAGATGCTGTATTTAATCCTATGAGTCCTAATACATTTTCAAGAAATGATAGTTTTATTTTAATTTTATTATTCTGTATGTTTATTCTCTATTTAGTGGGAATGTTATTTAAAAAGAATAAAAAGTACGAAGAGGAAGAGATAAGCAAGTATTCTGCTATTATGTCTTGCCTACTTTTAGTTGTTACAATTATCTTAATAGTTTATAGTAGTGAGATGATTGTAGACTCTGCTAAAGCGATTGCCAGTGGACTAAATATAAGTGAGAAAGCAATTACAATGACTGCTATTGTAATAGGAACAAGCTTACCTGAGATGATTATGACAGTAACAAGTGCTAGAAAAGGTGAGTTTGATATGGCTATTGGAAATATTATTGGTACTAATATCTTTAATATTTGTATAGTTTTAGGACTTCCTATTCTTATATATGGTGATATTGTCTTAAAAGGTTTTAGTTTTATTGATATACTTGCTGTATTTCTATCATCATTTCTTTTATTTGTCTTTGCAAGAAGTGAAAGAGAAGTTAGTAAAAAAGAAGGAACTATTATGTTAATAGTGTTTGTTCTTTATTATGTATATATGTTATTCTTTTAAAATGTATATTTTAGATGTATAAAAATAAGTGTCAAATGAGTGACAATCTCTTTAAATTATTCTTTAGTTTTGTTATACTTGAGTAGTAATGATACGAAAGGCAGTGTTTTTATGGCAAAAAGAAAGAAAAAGAAAGAAACTAAAAAAGGTTTTGCTCATGCAACGGAGTTATACGGAGTACTATTTGTATTAGCTTCTATACTTGGTATTGGTAGATATGGTCCTGTTGGTAATATGATTGCATCTTTTGCAATATTTCTTGTAGGAGGATTGTATGTTCCTTTATTAGTGGTATTTTTAGTATTAGGTGCATATTTAATTATAAATAGAGAGTGGCCTAACTTATTTACAACTAAGATGTTAGGTATATATTTATTATTAATTGGAGTATTAGTCTTAATGCATGAAAATTTTATATTACAAAATGATAGTAATGCTATTAAAGTATTTAGTGAAACAACTAATCAGTTAATAGAGTCTTTTTCAGATGTTATGAAAGGTGCTAGACCTAATGCAATTGGGGGAGGTATTATTGGTTGTACCTTTGGAGTTTTATTTATGATGTTATTTTCATATAGGGGAATGCAGATAATCGCTTGGACTTTAATTATTATAGGATTTTCATTATTTACTGGATTCTCTATTGTTGACTTTGTTAAAGATAAAGCAAGTAAGGCTAAAGAGAAGTTTCCTAAAAGAGATAAGAGTAAGGAAGAAGAACCTGATAATAAGAAACCTATTATTACAGGTAATGAAGAACCTGTTATGGGTGAGATAAAAGATGATGATAAGAAAATTGTTATATCTAGTATTGACGAGTTGACTAAAGCTAAAGTAAATGAAGAAGTTACTGAGAATAATGATGTTAGTGATGAAAATAAAGAGGTTACTAATAAAACTACTGTTAAACATAATTATGTTTTACCATCTATTAATTTATTAGATGCTCCTAAGAAAAAGAAAAATAGTGTTAATCAAAGTTTAATTGAAAAGAATATAGAAATACTTGAGAAAGTATTAAAAGACTTTAATATTATTGGTAAAGTAGTAGAAGTACATATTGGTCCTACTGTTACTCAGTATGAGTTAGAACTTCATTCTGGTACTAAGGTTAGTAAGCTTTTATCTATTCATAGAGAAATAGCTTTAGCCATTGCTACTAAAGATGTTAGAATACAAGCACCAATTCCAGGGAAGAATACAGTAGGTATAGAAATTGCTAATAAAGAGACTGCTGCTGTATCCTTTAGAGAAGTGTTAGAGAAAGTACCTAAGTCACTTGATGGTTCTAAACTTCTATGTCCTTTAGGTAAAAATATTATGGGTAATGTTATTTGGTGTGAAATTAATAAAACACCACACCTTTTAGTAGCAGGTTCTACTGGTAGTGGTAAATCTGTATGTATTAATGGTATTATTTGTTCTATTTTAATGAGGGCAAAACCTGATGAAGTAAAACTTGTTATGGTTGATCCTAAAAAAGTTGAACTTTCTGGTTATAACGGGGTTCCTCATTTGATGAGACCAGTTGTAACTGACCCTAAGGAAGCAAGTGTCGCTTTATCTAAGATAGTTGCAGAGATGGAAAGACGTTATGATACATTTAGTGAGACTAAGACTAAAAACATTGCAACTTATAATGATTATGTAGAAAAGAAAAATAAAACTTTACCAGCTGATGAACAAATTAAGAAGATGCCGTTTATAGTCGTTATCATCGACGAGTTAGCAGATCTTATGTTAGTTGCCAGTAAAGATGTAGAAGCATCTATTATGAGAATTACCCAAATGGCTCGTGCTGCTGGTATTCATTTAATCATCGCTACTCAAAGACCATCAACAGATGTAATTACTGGTGTTGTTAAAGCGAATATTCCAAGTCGTATTTCATTCGCTGTTTCTAGTAGTATAGATTCACGTACAATTCTTGATATGACAGGGGCAGAAAAACTACTTGGTAAAGGTGATATGTTATTCTTACCAATGGGTGAAGCAGATCCAGAACGTATACAAGGTGCCTTTATTTCTGATGATGAGATTAAAAGAATTATTGATTACACAGTTGAACAACAAAAAGCAGAATATGATCAAAGCTTTATGAATTTATCAGGAGATAGTGAGAAGAGTGCTTCTCAGAAAGAAGATATGGCTCAAGTTGAAGAATATGATGATCCTTTATATAATGAGATAGTAGAGTTTGTTATAGAGACTCAGAAAGCTAGTGCATCACTTCTACAAAGAAGATTTAAACTTGGTTATAATAGAGCAGCTCGTATTATTGACTTATTAGAAGAGAGAGGCATTATTGGACCACCTAATGGATCTAAACCAAGAGAAGTACTTGTTAAGTTAGATGATGGGGATGAAGAATAATATTCATCCTCTTTTTTCTTTGGGGTATTTGTGTTAAAATATGTTACGTAAAGGACTGATATTATGAAGTTATTAGGTGTAATAAGAGACAATAATTTTTTAGAATATTTAGATAATGGTTTAGATGGTATTATTTTACCATTAGAGAACTTTTCTGTTGATTATTTTAAGTATTATAGTATTTCTGATATAAAGGAATATAAAAATAGTACAGATAAACTTCTTTATGTAGTTATAAATAAAATGATATTTAATAATGAATTAGATGATTTACTTAATGTATTAAAAGAATTAGAGAGTATAAAAGTAGATGGAGTATTCTTTTATGATTTAGCAGTTCTAAACTTAGTTAGAGAAAATAATTTATCAATAAACTTAATCTATAATGGAACTCATATGGTTACTAATAGTGATACTATTAATTTATATTATGATTTAGGAGTAAAAGGATCATATCTATCTAATGAAATAACTAAAGATGAGGTTCTTAATATAAGAAGAAATACTAAAAGTGATTTATTTATTTTATTACTTGGTAATCCAGTAGTCGCTATGTCTAGAAGAAATCTACTTGCTAGTTATTTTATTAATAAAAATAAAAGTAAGAGTGATTTAATTACTATTAAAGAACCTAAAAGTGGACAAGAATTCTTAGTTAAAGAAGATAAGAATGGAACAACTTTCTTTTATAATAGACGACTTAATCTAAGTAATGTTTATAAAGAATTAGTAGATTCTGGTATTAACTATGGAATTATAGAACAAGGTGATTATAGTAGTGGTGAATATAAAGAACTAATAAATGCTTTTGTTAATTTTGATAAGCAAAAAATAGACGAGTTGGCAGGACATAATAGAGGGTTCTTATATAGAGAGACTATTTATAAAGTAAAGTAGGAGGGGGTATTTATGAAACAAATTATTTTTGCAACTACTAATCAATCTAAATCAAAAAGATTTAGTAAAGGATTAAAAGAATTAGGAATAGAAGTATTATCTTTAAAAGATATAGATATTAAATTAGATGTAGAAGAAAATGGAAGTACCGCTATTGAAAATGCTTTAATAAAAGCAAGGGAATGCTATAAAAAAACAAATAAGCCATGTATGGGTATGGATGATACTCTATATATGGAAGGTGTTCCAAAAGATTTACAACCAGGATTATTTGTAAGACGTGTAAATGGTAAGAGTCTAACTGATGAAGAAACACTTGAATATTATACTAATTTAGTAAAAGAATATGGAAAAGATGGTAGAATTAATTGTAAATGGATATATGGCTTAGCAGTTATTAATGATAAGGGTGAAGAATCTACTTATACTTGGTCTAAAGATGATTTTTATATGGTTAGTACTAGAAGTGATAAAATTAATCCTGGATATCCATTAAACTCTATTTCTAAATATAAAAAACTAGATAAATATTTTACAGATGTTACTGATGAAGATATGAAGTTACTAGAGGTAAATGAAAATGATGTGGTAGATTTTATCGCTAAACATATATAAATTAAGAAAGGTAGTGCTTTTATGAAAAAAATTGAATTACTGGCACCAGCAGGAGATTTAGAAAGACTTAAAGTAGTTTTGTTATATGGTGCTGATGCTGTTTATGTTGGAGGAGAAAAACTAAGTTTAAGAGCGAATGCTACTAATTTTAGTTTAGATGAATTAAAAGAGGGGTGTACTTTCGCTCATAATCTAAATAAACGAGTATATTTAACTACTAATATTGTCTTTCATGATAAAGATAGAAAAGGTATGGAAGAGTATATTAAAGAAGTTATAGACTGTGGTATAGATGCTTTTATTGTTAGTGATTTATATCTTGCTAAATACATAATTGATAACTATAAATCTGTAGAAGTTCATATATCAACACAAGACTCTATTACTAATATAAGCAGTGCTAAGTTTTATAGAGATTTAGGAGCAAGTAGAGTAGTACTTGCAAGAGAACTATCAAAAGGAGAAATAAAAGAAATATCAAGTATACCTAATCTAGAGACAGAAGTCTTTATTCATGGGGCAATGTGTACTTGTTTTAGTGGTAGATGTGCTTTATCTAATTATGTTACTAATAGAGATGCAAACCGTGGAGGATGTGCTCAAGTATGTCGTTTTGCCTTTGATTATAAAGATAATGATAAATTTACACTCGCTACAAAAGACTTAAACATGGCAATCTTTATTAAAGACTTAATAGATATTGGGGTTAGTTCTCTAAAAGTAGAAGGAAGAATGAGAAGCCTTTATTACCTTGCAACAGTTATAGGAAGTTATAGATTTTTAATAGATAGTATTTATGATGGAACATTAACAGATGAGAAATTACTTGAGTATCAAAGACGACTTGATTCTGTCGCTAATCGTGATACAACTAGTCAATATTTTAATCATCTAGCAGATGAGACAGACCAGTATTATACAGGTAGACAAGAAGTATCTAATCAAGAATATTTGGGACTTATAATAGGTTATGATGAAAAGATGAAATCTATTATATTAAAAGAACGTAACTACTTTAAAGTAGGTGATGAAGTAGAGATATTTACACCAACAGGTGAGATTTATCCTTATAAAATAGAAACTATCTATAATGAAGATAATGAGAAAATAGAAGTAGCAAGACATCCAGAAGAAATACTAAAATTACCATTTGATACAAGACTTATTCCTTATTCTATGATAAGATTAATAAAGAAAGGCTAAATAATCTTTCAAGATAAGTAATAAGGAGAAGTAGTTATGGGTAGTAAAGAATATTATATGGTTCCAGTTTATGTAATGCTTGCAGAAGATTTTGTTTGTGGAGAGGTTGATTTTAAGTTTTTAGATAAGATAATTGTATATGAAACTAAAAATGGTTATCAAGAGCTAGATGGCTTTAATAATTTTGTTATTTTAAAGTCTGAAAGAGATGATAATAAAAGACTAAGTATTGTTAATTATGATGAGTGCCTATATTTAAACGGTGATGATTTTATTGAAGAAAATAGGGTGTTAGTTGATGAAACCTTTGATAGAGATAATTATGCTAAAGATAACTTTGAAAATTATGTTAAGATGAGAAGAGGATTAGTAAAAACTAAAAAGTACTATGCAGGGAAGAAGTGATTTAATGGAAAATTTTGATAAAGCTAAAGAGAATTTTTTAAGCAAAGAAAAAAACTTGAGTAAATATGCTACTAGAAGTAGTGATGCGATTAGATTTAAAGAGGAAAATGAAGATATTAGGCCTCCATTTTTTCATGATATAGATAGAATAATACACTCTTTATCTTATACAAGGTACTTAAATAAGACTCAAGTTTATACTTTAAACTCTAATGATCATGTTAGTAGAAGAATTACTCATGTGCAGTTAGTTAGTAAAATTGCAAGAACAATAGGTA
>CASEWH010000002.1 GCA_949291575.1 uncultured bacterium | reverse complement strand
ACTTTAATACTATATCATTAAGTCTTTTCTTATCTTTAGCAAGATATAATATAAGTAATCCTGCAATTCTATTAGCAGTATATTGATTTAATTTATAAACATCACTTGGATTGATATTATATTTTCTAATAATATCATTAATTGGACCATATTTATATATATAATTAATATAACTTCTAGTAATTAACTCTATATTCTTATCTTTTTTAAAAAATTTAGCAGTCTTCCATACTTTCATAGTATTCCCCCTTAATTAGCTCTATATTATATCATATTTGATTAATATTGGCAAGATTTAACACGTCTTTTTTTCTTAAAACACTCCATAATAGTAATGTAGCTAAGGAGTGATTAAAATGCATTTTTTAAAAAAATTAAAGCTACAAATAATTTTTCCTCTTCTTATACTCTTTATTATACCCATAAACATCTATGCTTATTCCAAATATATTATCCCAGGTGGAGAAACCATTGGTATAGAAGTTAATTCTGAAGGTGTTTTAGTAGTTGGCTTCTATGAAGTAGAAAGTAGATATATTGGAAAAGATGCCGGTTTTGAAATTGGTGATACTATTACAGAAATAAACGATACCAAAGTAAATAATATTGATGAAATGGTAAATGCAGTTAATGAAGAAGCAGCAAATGATAATCAGTTAGATGTAACTATTATTAGAGATGGTAAGTCTTCTCTTTTAACTTTAGATATGATTTGTGATAGTAGCAATGTTTGTAAAACTGGTCTTTATGTAAAGGATGAAATAACAGGTATTGGTACACTAACTTATATCGATCCTAAAACAACTATCTTTGGAGCTTTAGGTCATGAAATAACAGAGAGAACAACTGGTGAAAATTTTGAGATAAAAGATGGAAAAATCTTTAAAGCAACTGTAACTGATAATACTAGAAGTGAGAATGGTTCACCAGGTGAAAAGAATGCAACATATGATGAATCTGTAACTTATGGTAAGATTAATTCCAATGAAGAGTCTGGAATATTCGGTGAATATACAAGTGAACTCTTAAATACTGAAACTTTAGAAGTAGGAACCAAAGATGATGTTAAGAAAGGTGAAGCGATAATTAGGACTGTTATAAATGGTAATGAAGTAAAAGAATATAAGATAAATATTTTAAATGTTAATAAAGATACTGATATTAAAAATATTCTTTTTGAAATAACAGATGAAGAACTTTTAAATGAAACTGGAGGTGTCATCCAAGGTATGAGTGGTTCCCCTATTATCCAGAATAATAAGATAGTTGGAGCGGTTACTCATGTTATTGTAAGTGATGCTAAGAAAGGGTATGGTATTTTTATAACAACTATGTTAGAAGAAGGAGATAAGAGTGCTAGTTAATACTAACACTCTTTTAAATAAAAAAATAACTAAATTAATAGCTATTTTAAGTAATTAAGTACTTCTTTTAAGTTATCTTTATTAACAAAGTCTCCACCATTTTTAAATAAGTTTAAAAGCTCTTTATCATCTTTAGCAATATCTTTACCAATAACAGGAAGAAGCCTTCTAAAGAAAAAATTTAACTTACTATAATCAATTCCTCCTCTTAGATAAAAGAAAGGAAGTTTTATATTATTAGCATCTTTTAATGTATTAAGATAATCTTTACTATAGGCAAGTGCCCCTACAACAATTACTACTTTTACTTTATATCTCTTTAATATTTTAGATAATCCCATTATTTTAGAAGCATAGATATAACTAAGGAATATTACTTCATCATTTTCACTAACTTTAGCATCTTTATATGAGTAACAAGGAATATTTAACTCTTCACTAAGCATCCTAGCATATCTTTCAGTATGTCCTGTTTTACTTTTATATATAATTACTCTACTCAATTTAAAAATCCTCCCGGTACCATTATTTTAGTTAAAAGTTTTTGCTTATCTTTGATTGAAAGTTCTGATTTTTCTTTATAGTAATTAGCAAATTGCTCAAAAGTAAATTCATATGGTATATAAGTCTTTTTATCAATATCAAATAATTCATAATTACCACAAAAAAGAGTAGCACCATTGTAGAAGTCTTCTAAACCAAAAGTTCCACTTACAGATTCAATTATATTATTTTTAGCAAAATACTTCTGAGTTTCATTTTTTATATGGCTCAATTCTTTACTAAATTGTTTGCCTATTCTTTCTATTAATAATAACTTTAGTTTTTTATATAAATATATTTCTTCCCCACTAAAAATATCTTCTGGTATATAAAATCCTGTCTTAGAGTCTCTTATCAAAGAAAAAAATGTTTTTCCCATGCTAACTACTACACTTCTAATATCTTTAGAGTAAATTATTAAATCGATTTGTTTATATTTTTTCTTTATACTTTCTCTATCATATTTTATTTTATTTTCACAAAGTTCAAACCTATTACTTAAATTTACTAAATACTTTTTCATGCTAATTAAATTATCTTTATTACATCCAAAGTAAGTTGCTTCATCTACATCACTATCTAAGAATTTTCTAAATTCTGTATAACTAATACTTTTCATATTTTATCACTCAAATTTGTTTCTTTTACTATATGGTTCTATAAGTTCAAACTTATACTCTTGCTCTACATTAGGATACTTTTCATGATTAACTTTTTCCATAAAATCTTTTAAAGGCCTAACCCAACAACTTCCATCTTCATATAGTTTTCTATATATAACCAAATCTTCTAAAGTCTCACAATCTTTAGCAATTTCTTCAACTAAATAATAATCCCCTTTAAAGTGTTTATAAATACCATGTATTTTAATCTCTCTCATAATTATGCTTCTACTTCTCCTTTAAATTCAGATAAACTACCATCTTCATTAACTATAGAAGTTAATGCTTTTTCAGCTTCTTTTAAATCTTTATCACATTCACTAGCAAGTTTAGTTGCTTTAGTAAAATAATCTATCGCTTTATCTAGTTCTACATCACCATTTTCTAAAGCTTTAACAAGTGTTTCTAGTTCTTCTATTTTCTCTTCGAATTTTTTCTCTTTCTTTTCCATAATTTCTTCCTCCTATTTTATAATAGCTTCCTTACTACCATCTTTTAATTCTATATTTATTAAATCATCCTTTTTTAAGTCTTTTATACTAGTAACAGCTTTATCATCAAGTTTAATGATACCATACCCCCTCTCAAGTGTTTTTAAAGGTGATAAGGCATCTAATTTACTCAACAATAATGCATATCTTTGCTTAGTTTTATCTAATATTACTAAAGGATTACTAAATAAAGGTCTTGTTTTAATATTATTTAGTTTAATCTTCTCTTTATCGATAATAACTTTATAATTCTTAACTAAACTTTCTGTTAAATAATCAAGTTTCTGAATCTTAGCAGAATATAAATCTAAAGGATTTTTTAAGATATAATGTCCCTTAATATTATCTAGTCTCTTTTTCTTTAATTCTAGTATTGTTCCTACTGCTTTCCTACTTCTTAAATTTAACTGATTAATATAGTTTATAACATCAGTTTTATTAGGAACTGCAATCTCTGCCGCTCCAGTAGGTGTAGGTGCTCTAAGGTCTGCCACAAAGTCTGCTATAGTAAAGTCTATTTCATGACCTACGGCACTTATTATCGGTATAGGACACTCAAATATTGCTCTTGCCACTATCTCTTCATTAAAGGCCCATAAGTCTTCAATAGAACCTCCACCTCTACCTACTATTAAAACATCAAGATTATAATCTTCAGCACGTTTTATCTGCCTTACAATATCTTCTTTAGCACCTTCTCCTTGGACTAAACTAGGTAAAAGTATTACTTCAGTTAAAGGAAATCTTCTATTAATAGTAGATATTATATCACGTATTGCCGCCCCTGTTGATGCAGTTATTACTCCAACACGTTCTGGTATCTTAGGAATAGGCTTTTTGTATCTATCATCAAATAATCCTTCACTAGCAAGTTTCTTCTTTAACTGTT
The DNA here is from genome assembly GCA_949291575.1 of uncultured bacterium. Classification (GTDB taxonomy): domain Bacteria; phylum Bacillota_I; class Bacilli_A; order RF39; family UBA660; genus Onthousia. Next base: position 1,598 of record CASEWH010000002.1, on the reverse strand, counting down.
CAAAAGCTACATAAAGATTACCTACACCATCTTCCATCATTTCATTAACATAAATCTGATAGCCACCTGTCGCTTCATAAACAGATATTCTTCCAGTTACAAGTATCTTCATCCCATCTTCTGGAGTAAACTTAACCTTACTAGCACTACTAGCAAACATAACAGCATTAATTCTACTACCTTCATCTTTAATAGTAAAATAAAAGTGTCCTCTAGTATGAGCTTTAAAGTTAGAAATCTCACCTTTAAGATAAACTTCTCTTAAATTAACATCATTATCTAACTTATATTTAATATATTTAGTTAACTGACTAACTGTTAAATATTCTTTATTCATTTACGTCCTCACTATGATAAATATTATCTAAAACCCCATTTAGCATCTTAGTAATTTTCTCATCACTATATTTTTTAGATACCTCTACCCACTCATTAATACTAACAATACTAGGAGTATCAAGATACTTTAATTCATAACTTGCTAAAAGGAATAAAGCCTGATCTACTTTATTTAATCTATTAAGAGCCCAATCAGACATATATTTATTAACTAAATTAGTTAATTCTTCTCTTTTCTCTATAACTCCATTAACTAAAGAATTAACAAAATCATTTTCTACTTCATATTCTTCTTTAATTAAATCATCCACATCATAATAAACATTAGCATCATCAAAGATATTTACTTTATAAATTATACGAAGAGCTATTTCTCTTACTTCATTTCTTGTTTTCAAAAGTATCACTCGCTTTCTTAATTTATTTTATCAAAAAAAGTTACATATGAAAAGAGCAAACATTATAAAATGTTTGTTCTATTAAAAAATGTATCTTGTTCGATTGACACGCTATAATACATGTGTTATTATACAAACCAGGAATACTTAGTAATGGGTGTTTACCTCTTTCAACTGTCTTTATTCGAGGGGGTTGGAAAGGGGTCTTGCTTATGAAGAAGAAAGATATGCTAATAGTTATTTTACTAATTATTATTATACTTTTAATAATATACAACTAAGAAAAACGCCCTATTACAACTTTGTAATTAGGGTGTTTACACAAAAGAATTTGAGGTAACACCCAAAAGCAGAACTAGGTATTCCTCTTTTTTATATTATGTAAATTTTCTTTACATATACATCTTATCACAAATATCACTTTCTAGCAAGTAGCTTTAATAATCTAAAACTATTAATTGGTCTATATAAAAGAAATAAAAACGAAGTCATTATAGTACTTGTAAACAAAAGAAAATTAATAGCAGTAATATTTTGATACAATACTAAATTTAATATTGTTAAAATAAGAAATGCAATTAGTAAAATAAAGTATTTAATTCTAAACGATCTATTCTTCATATACATTTCTTTTAATTTATCTAAAGACATTTTCTTTCCTTTTTCTTTAAAGATATCTTTAATAGTAGAATTGGCAATAAGTGTTATAACTATACCAAAGATAATTCCAACTAAGACGATAAATAGATATGAATATGGTAAATAGTAACTAAGACAAGCAAAAGTAAGATAGAAGATAAAACCTATAATAATACCAATTACTCCTACTATATTACAATTATTATTTTTATTATCACTAGT
>CASEWH010000001.1 GCA_949291575.1 uncultured bacterium | reverse complement strand
TATGAAAAAAGTAATAATTAATATTAATAAGTTTTCATGTCGTGATGATGAAAATACTATAGTTAAAAAATATGAGAAAGAGTATATCAACGATAAAGGAGAAAAAGAAGAAGCTTTAGTCTGTGATGTCTTTCTTAGCCCTTTAAAGGGAGTTCGTTATGATGGTACTAATAAAGATAATGCTATGTTAGCATTGTTAGGTGCTGATAGTTTAGAAGAAATGAGGGAAATTGCTAATGGTGAAGAGAGCATGATGGAAGTTGTTCATCATCTTGAAGATATGCTTCATGATGAAAAATTTATCAAAAAATATAAAGAGGAAATGACAGAACAAGCCTATAAAATAGGATATGATGAAGGTTATGATGATGGTAGTAATGATGAGAGAATACTAGTTAGTACAAAATTACTTAAAAAGAAATTTGATCATAGCTTCATATCAGATATTACTGGTTTACCACTTAGTAAAATAAAAGCAATAGAGAGTGATATTATATGAGAGGAATATTTGATAAGAAATTAAAAGAAGAAAGAGGTATAGATATTAGAGAAATTGAAAAATCTAGTTATAATAATGGATATTATGATGGCAATAGTGATGGACAGTATGAGATGCAAATAGAAATTGCTAAACGACTTAAGAAAGCTAATTTATCTAATAATGAGATAGTAGAAATTACGGGTATTAGTCAAGAGGTATTAAAAGACTTAAGTTAGGAAGACAACTTTTGATTAAGGCTTTTATTGTCTTTAGGATATACTTTTTATTAACATCATCTAGTTTGTAGATAGCGATTAAAATATTAGGAAGCTTAATTATAAAGTTTTTTGATATTTCATCTAGAGTTGTTAAGTTAGTTGATTTTAGTACTGTAAAAAGAGAGTCTATAAAGATTTCTCTTTCTTTTTTGGAAAGACTACTAATAAAATCATTTATAACTTTATTAGTGTAGGCAGTACCATCTGATAAATCCTTTAAGATTATGAAGTTGTTATCTTTAACTAACCAAGAGAAAGGGTCATGTTCTAATATACCTTTTTCACTACTCTTTATTATCTTATAATGTTCGTTAGTATAAAGAAGCATGCCTATAATAGAAGATGATGGTACTACTTTCTCAATTTTTTCTTTAATACTTTGATAATTAGAAGTAGTTAAAAATTCCTTTAAAAATCCAGGTCCATCATGAGAATATATCTTTATTATTCTTTTAGATAATTCTTTATTTAAATTACATCCTGCATAGACTGCTAGATTACCTCCTTTAGAGTGTCCTCCTATATAGAACTTTCTTGGTATTAGTTTAGTTATCTTCTCTACATAGTTTAGGGCCTCTTTTTGGGCTGGTACTGGTAACATAAAAGCCATATTAAAATCTTCTTTCCAACCTGTAAGAGTAGAATCTGTTCCCCTAAAAGAAATATACATAGTATTATCAGGAAGTAAGAAGGTTACAGCAGAGAACTGTTTTTCTATTAAATCATTAGTATCTTCTATATAAAAGCATAGTTCTACATCTTTATAACGATTACTTGCTATAACTCTTTTAATAAATTCTTTATTCTTTTTAGTTTTTGCAGACTTAAGAACACTTAAATCTTTTAACTTGGTTTTAGTACTTGGAAAATGTAAGTAAGATAAATATGCTAAGATGAGACTATCTACAATATTAAATGAATCTTCAGTAAAAGATTTTTGATTTTTTTCTAAATAGTTTAAAAAATTAGCCAAAATTACTCCTTTCTTTCATAAAAACAAATTTTATGAATAAATATTTATTAGAATAAGAGAAGAAAGAAGGCTGTGATGTTTATGGAAAAAACAGAAATTATTAAAAATATTGCTTTAAGAAGTGGTGGTGATATTTATTTAGGTGTTGTTGGAGCGGTTAGAACTGGTAAGAGTACTTTTATTAAGAGAATGGTGGAAACTTTAGTAGTTCCTTATATTGAAGATGAATATGAAAAGAAAAGAACACTAGATGAGATTCCTCAAAGTGCTCAGGGTAAGACTATTATGACAACAGAGCCTAAATTCATTCCTAATCAAGCTGCTAAAGTTAATATTGATGATTTTAGTTGTAATATTAGATTAGTTGATTGTGTTGGTTATGTTATTCCTAATGCTAAAGGGGCTAGTGATGATAATGGTCCAAGGATGGTTAAGACTCCTTGGTATGATGAAGAGATTCCTTTTGTAGAGGCTGCTGAAGTTGGTACTGAGAAGGTTATTAAGGATCACTCTACAATTGGTATTGTTGTTACTACTGATGGTTCTATTGGTGAGTTTAATAGAAGCGATTATTTAGAAGCTGAAGAGAGAGTTATTGAAGAATTAAAAGCGATTGGTAAACCTTTTATTGTAGTGCTTAATACAACTCATCCTACTCTACCTGAAACTGAAAGACTTGCTGAATCTATTAAAGAAGCACATAATGTTCCTGTTTTACCTATTAATGTAGATCAGATGAATGAAAGAGAAATGATTTCTATATTAAGAGAAGCTTTATATGAGTTCCCTGTCTTAGAAGTTAAAGTTAATATGCCAGAGTGGATTGCTATTTTAAATGCTAATAATGATATTAAGCGTAAATATATTGATGTTATTCGTGAAAGTGTTATGGAAGTTGATAAGTTAAGGGATATTGAAAAGATTACAGAACACTTTAGAAGTAATGAAGTAATAGAGAAAGCTTATTTATCTGATGTAGATCCTTCTACTGGTATTGTTACTATTAATTTAGAGGCTCCTAGTTCTTTATATAGTGATGTACTAAGAGATATTATTAAGATAGATGTTACTAGTAAAGCAGGATTATTATCATTATTCCAAGATTATGAAGAAGCTAGACGCGAATATGATCAGATTAAATATGCTTTAAAGATGGTTAAACAAACTGGTTATGGTGTTGCAACTCCAACGCTTTCTGATATGAAATTAGATACACCTGAGATTATTAAACAAGGTCCTAGATATGGAATTAAGCTTAAGGCTGTGGCAAGTTCGATACATATGATAAGGGTCGATGTTAATTCTACTTTTGAACCTATTATTGGTAGTGAAGTTCAAAGTAAAGAGTTAATTGATTACTTAATGAGAGATTATGAAAATAATCCTAGTGAGATATGGAAGAGTGAAATATTTGGTAGAAGTTTAGATAATATTGTTCAAGAAGGAATACAAGCGAAAATTAATTCTATGCCAGATAATATTAGATATAAATTACAACAAACTTTAACTAAGGTTGTTAATAAAGGTTCTAACAACATGATTGCTATAGTTCTCTAACTGAGAACTTTTTTTGTGTCTATAATAATATTAGAGTGTTCTATTAGATGTAAATAGTCTTTTAGACTTAGAGTATCCACATCTATTTTACTTTTAAATTCTGGAAAGTCTGTTTCATCTATTAGTTTTAGATATATTTTTATTTTATCTTTAATAACTACTCTTAAATCTACTTCTTCTGAGAAATCAAAGGTGTCTATTTTCTCTACTTTCAAAATAGTTCCTACAATATTATGATGATAAACATCTACTTCGTAAAATCCTGGTTCTAAAAGATGATATTTATGATTATAATTTAGGAAGATATGTTTAATTTTAGTTATTATTTCTTCTTCTGTTAGACTCTTTAAATTAACTGGTAATATTAAATAGTATAAGGTATCTGATTTTATTATTAACTTCATGAAACTTCACCTATTATAGAGTATGAAAAAAGACTTAAATCGTGTCGACGCTTAAGTCTTCTATTGTTTTAATTATTTTATCTTTTCCTTCTTTAGTTATACTTGAGAATATTACTAAATCATCTCCTACAACTAAATCAAGGGTATCAGTAATCTGTTTTTTACATTTATCTTTTTTACTCGCTCCTATTTTATCGGCTTTAGTCGCTACTATAGTTACAGGAAGATTATAGTATTTTAAGAAGTTATACATCAAGACATCATCTTCTGTTGGTTTATGACGAAAATCTACAATCATAAAGACTCTTTTTAACTGTTTTCTAGTCTCTAAATACTCTTCTATCATTTTACCAAATTTTTCTCTTCTTTTTTTACTTACTTCGGCATAACCATAACCTGGTACATCTATTAGATAGAACTCTTTATTTACTTCAAAGAAGTTAAGGGTTTGGGTTTTGCCAGGATGAGATGAAGTTCTAGCAAGGTTTTTTCTTCCTAAAAGTGTATTGATAAAACTACTTTTACCAACATTACTACGTCCTACTAAAAGAAATTCACTTTTCATATCTTCAGGATATTGACTACGACGGGTAGCCATAATCTTAAGTTCGGCACTAGTTATTTTCATGTTTACTCATCTCTTTCTTTATATAGTTTTCTGTTGCATAATCAATATCAGAGATTAAGGCTTCGGCTTCATCAATTGATGATAGTCTTGCTCCACTTGCTTGGGGATGACCTCCACCATTATATTTTTCGGCGATTTTATTTATTTCTGGTCCTCTACTTCTAATATTGACACGAACATTATTATTTTTAACATCTTCGGTTACAATAATCCAAACTAAGACTTCATCTATAAAGTTAAAGTTATTAATCATATTACCTGCTGAGGCACTATCGGCTTTAAACTTAGTAATAATGTCATTAGTTAAGATAATATAGGCAACACCATTTTCTGTTACTTTCATATTTAAAGAGATATATCCTTCTAATCTTACTTCTTTTAAAGGTCTTAAATATAGGTTTGTATAAATATCTGATAGTTTAAGGGGATATTTAGATAGGTATGTACTTACAAGATTAAAAGTTTTAGAGGTAGAACTATCAAATAGGAATCTATTCGAGTCTGATACTAGTCCATAGTATAAAAGTTTTGCTATCTCACTATTACATTTTAACTTAGTATTAAGTAATAGTTCCATCAATATTTCAGATGTACTGCTAGCACTATCATCTATGTATTCTATTCCACCAAAGTCTTCTATAAAAGGATGATGGTCTATTTTAATAGTCATACTTGCTTTACTATAATCTTTATAATCTATTCTTTTTTTATCTGGGGTATCTAAAACTATTAGAAGAAAGTTATCAAGGTCTTCTAATTTATCTAATTTTCCCATATAGGAAAACTTTGAAGAACCATTACCTACTGCATATACATTCTTATTAGGGAATGTTAATTTAATAGATTCTTTTAAGGCAAGCTGACTCGCTAGGGCATCGGGATCTACTCCTATATGTCTTGCAATTACAATTGTATTATATTTTTTTATCTCTTTATATATTTTTTTAAACATAACTTCATCCAATCTAACTAATTAATTTAAGGGTATCTAGTGCTATCATAAGCTCCTCATCTGTTGGAACTACATAAACAGGGATAGTAGAATCATCACTACTAATCTTTTTAAACTCTCCCATTACTTTGTTAGCTTCACTATCTAGTTTTACACCAAGGCATGCTAAGTTTTCACAAACTTTCTTTCTAAAAGGCTCACTATTTTCACCAAGTCCTGCAGTAAAGCAGATAACATCAGCTCCTCCTAGTAAAACATAATACTCTGCGATATAATTTGTAACTGTTCTTGTATATTTAAGGAAGGCACGTCTTGCTTTATTTCTTTCTTCTTCATCATCACTATCCATAGCACTTACTATATCTCTCATATCACTACTTATTTCACTAAGTCCAAGTAATCCTGATTTTTTATTTAAATCATCTATTACTTCTTTAGCATTTAATCCTTCTTGTTCCATAACATAGGTAATGATAGAAGGATCAACATCACCACTTCGTGTTCCCATCATTATACCTGCTAAAGGTGTGAATCCCATAGAAGTGTCAACACACTTACCATCTTTTATAGCAGTAATAGAACCACCATTACCTACATGACAACTAATTATTCTTAAATCATCTCTACCAAGTTTTTCACTGATGGTTTTAGCGATATATCTATGACTTGTTCCATGAAAACCATATTTTCTAACACCATGCGCTTTATACCAGAAATAAGGTACTGGGTAAAGGTATGCTTCCTCATCCATAGTTTGATGAAAAGCTGTATCAAATACTCCTACCATAGGAATATTTGGTAATACTTCTCTAAATGCTTCTATTCCTAGTACATTAGCAGGATTATGAAGAGGAGCAAAGTCTTTAAAGGCGATTAAGTCATTAACTACTTCATCTGTTATTAAGCATGACTCTTTATACTTATCTTTACCATGAACTAAACGATGTCCTACTCCATCAATTTCATCTAGTGATTTAATAATATTAAGAGTAACTAATTTATCAAGTAAAATTTTAACAGCATCAGTATGAGTTGCTAGTTCTGCTTCTGTTTTAATTTTTTCTCCGTTATATTTAATAGTATAACTACTACCATCTATACCAATACGTTCAAATAGTCCACTGGCAATTACTTTTTTATCATCCATATCAAAAAGACTAAACTTCAAAGAACTACTTCCTGCATTAATAGATATTATTTTCATATATATTCCTTCTTTCTTTAAATCTACTAGTATTATACTATAGATTATAAATTTTTCAAAGTATTAGGCAAGAAAGTTCATAATAAGCGCAGTTATTAAATCCTTTTCTTTAGGATTTGATTCTGCTATTAAAAGAGTTAAGGCAGTTAAAGTGTTATTATCAATTACAAGAGCATTATCTTTATATAGCATATTATAATAGTTAAGAAAATAGATAAACATAGTTGCTGCTATACGTTTGTTACCGTCTATAAAGGCATGATTTTTAACTGTCAGATATAAGAAGTTAGCAGCTTTTTCTTCAGTAGTTTTATATAGTTCTTCTCCATCAAAAGTTTGATAAATAGCATCTATAATAGCTTTAAAACCATAATCTCGTTCTAAAGCGAATATATCACTATTTTCATTAAATTTTAGAGTGTTTATTACATTCATGCATTCTTCATAATCTATCTTTTTTAAGCTCTTATTATTTCCTTTTATTTTAAGAGTTTTATGGTCATAATCGTCTAATAAGTCTAAAGCTTTAGTATATGATGTTATTACTTTTAATACGCCTTTAGCATCCTTATCTTCAAGTCTATCATCAAGCCTATTTGCAATATCTATTAGTTCAATAGTTTTTTCTAGAGCTTTAAGTCTTTTCTCATTAATGGCATAACCTTTAATTAGATAATCTTTTAATATTTTATTAGCCCATTTTCTAAAGGCAACACCATTTTTTGACTTAACACGATATCCAACAGAAATAATTACATCAAGATTATAAAAAGTAACAGGTTTATCTGAATTAGGAATGTGCAATTTTTGCACATTTGTCTTCTTGTCTAGTTCTCCTTCTTTAAAAATATTATTTATATGTCTTGTTATAACAGTTCTATCTTTATCAAATAGTTCTGCCATTTGCATTTGATTTAACCAAACAGTCTCATCTTTCATATTTACTTCTAATTTTATATTTTGATTATCAAAGATAACAATTTCATTTTTCATTTCTTAATCCTCCTCTATTTTCTTTATTTTATTTGTTAAATTTTTCTTTTCTATTAGTTTTTTAAGCGAATCTTCTAAGGCTTTAATTCTCTTATCATGTTCTAATACTAAGTTATTTATGTATTTTTGTTCAAGTAGATTACTGGATATACTTTTTCTCATTGCTACAAAAGCATCCATTATCTTTATGCTAATCTCTTCTGCAACAGGGGTTCTAAGTATTGCTGCTAACATTGCTACGCCTTGTTCTGTAAAGACATACGGTAGAGTTCTTGACATATTATTTTCTTTTGCGGTTTCAGTTTGAAACCGCAAATAATCATATTCGTCTTTTGTTAATTGAAACATAAATCTTTCCGGAAATCTATTAATATGTCTTTTCACTGCTAAATTAATAGTCTTAGTTCCATTTTTACATTTGTAAAGCCTTGCCAAGTCACTATCTAGCATTACTTGCTTTCCTCTTATTTCATAAATCATATTCTCTATTTTAATATCTTTCTTTGTAACAACTTCATTCATCTATTAGTTCTCCTTATCTATTTTCTTTATTTTATTTATTAAGGTGTTTTTTACATCTTCATCTCCTATTAAAGTAATAGAAAATGTTTTATAACCTATTCTATTTACACTGGCTCCACAGTGATATACTACTTTCTCATCTAAGATAAAGTATCTATCATGAAAGGTATTATTATAGTAAACTTGTAAATCATTGTACTGTTTATTATATTTTGCAATATCTTGTTCTGTAAGAAGATTATTAGATTTAGTTATAATTGTTACTTTTATATTTAATCTTTTTATAATATCTAAAATTGTATTATCTGCATATGCATCTATTATTACAAGATTATTATTTGCTTTATTAAATATCTCTTGTATTTTAGAATAAGCATCATAAATCTGACCATTAAAATATATTTCATTAATTTTCTTCTTTTCTTCTATTTTTTGAAATGAGTCTTGTAATAATTTAATTTTATATTCATGTTCTAATAGCATATTATTAACGTAGTTTTGTTCAAGTAAACTAGTAGAGATATATTTTCTCATAGTTACAAAGGCATCCATTATCTGTATACTAATTTCAGTAGCAACTTTAGTTCTAAGTATTGTTGCTAGCATGGCAACTCCTTGTTCTGTAAAAACTCTTATATTATATCTTCTACCTCCATGCTTGTTCAAACTTGAGGTCAAATTTTTTGACCTCAAGTCATCCATTTCTGAATCATTTAAAACAAAGCTAAAGCGTTCTGGAAACTTTTCAGGACTATTTCTTACTGCTTGATTAATTTCTTTGGTACCATTTTTACATTTGTAAAGCCTTGCCAAGTCACTATCTAGCATTACTTGCTTACCCCTTATTTCATAAATCATATTCTCTATTTTAATACCTTCTTTTGTAACAACTTCATTCATTTCTTAATCCTCCAAAAACAGATTTTAAATAACTAGTTATTGGTTATTACTCTATAGTATTTATGTTCGAAAGTCAAGTAAATAATGTTAAAAATATGTTACGAATTTTCGTAAACTTAATGAGCTATTATTATATAAAGATTATCACGAAAATTCGTAACAAAAAATAACTTGCTATATAAGCAAGTTACTTTATTATTTAGATAAGTTATATGTATCTTTTGCAATTACAAGTTCTTCATCTGTCGCTAACACATAACTAGCAATAGAAGATTTTTTAGTAGTAATTAAGCCTTCTTTATCTTTTCTAACAATTGTTTCTTCATTTAGTTTTTCATCAACTTCTACACCAAGTGGTTTTAATTTATTAAGTACTTCTTTTCTAATAATAGGATCATTCTCACCACCACCTGCTGTAAAGATGATAGCATCTACTTTACCTAGTTTTAAGAAGTATTTAGCAATATATTCAGCGATACGTTCAGTATACATATCAATTGCAAGAACTACTTTACTATCTTTAGCAATAAAGGCTCTATCTATATCTCTCAAATCACTCATACCAGCAATACCTTCAAGGCCACTTTTCTTATTAAGTAAATTATCTATTTCATCATAAGACATACCTGTTTTTTTCATAATATAGCCTATAATACTATAGTCTATATCACCACTACGGGTACCCATCATAATACCAGCATTAGGAGTAAATCCCATAGATGTAGCGATACATTTACCTTCTTTAACTGCAGATATACTAGCACCATTACCAATATGACAGATAATTAAATTACCATCATGACCTAGTATTTCTTTCATTCTAGTAGTTATATATTGATGAGAAAGCCCATGAAAACCATACTTTCTAACATCATATTTAACATACCATTCATAAGGTACTGAGTATAAAAATTCTTTTTCTTCAATAGTTTGATGAAAAGCTGTATCAAAACATGCAACCATAGTAGCATTAGGTATAGCTTTAGAAAAAGCTTTTATACCTATGATAGCTGCAGGATTATGAAGTGGTGCTAAGTCTTTGATTCTTTCTATTTCATCTAGAACTCTTTCTGTAATAACAACAGAATGAGAATATAAAACACCTCCATGAACAACGCGATGTCCAACTGCTTTAATATCATCTAACTTCTTAACAATACCTTTTTCCACAAGTTCTGTTAATAAAATATTAACAGCTTTCTCATGATTTGCAATTTCCTCTTTCTTATAAATTTTTTCATCATTAACTCTAATAGTATAATCACTATCAGTAGAGCCAATTCTCTCAAAACTTCCTTTTGTAATTACTTTTTCACTTGGCATATCATAAAGTCTAAACTTTAAGGTACTACTGCCAGAATTAACAGCTAATAATAGCATAAATCATCTCTCCTTTTACTTATTATACACTAATAAGTTAAAAAGAACAAAAGCTTTTTAATCGGTTATATGAAATACTATACTACCACTTAATTTAGTTTTAAAATAATCTTTCTTAAACCAGTTTAATAAGCATACAAATTCAGTTTCGTCTTCAAAGTCCGCTTTATCACCATCAAGAAATAGTAATATACCTTGTATGTCAAAACTATAATCTTGCCAATTTGAAATTTCTCTTCTTAAAAGTGGAGAAAAACCAAACAAACTTAAGTTTTCACTTTCACAATCATTATAAGCATTTTTTCCTAGCTCTAATAAATATTTATTTCTATTTGGTATTTCTTTTATAGAAATAGGCCACTCTTCATCAGGTTTATCTTCATCCAAGTATTCATTACCATATAATAAAAATGTTAATAGAAAGAAGGATTTATTTAATTCTCTACATAGTTCATGAATATTAGCATCAAATACATCTTTTTTTATCTCTAAACTAATTAAGTTTCTCTCTTCCTTAACATTATATAAATCTAAATCAAATACTTTCCCAACAGATTGTTTTAATTTATTTAATTCTTCTTTCTCTATAGGTTTATCATTTTTCTTTTCTACTACCATTGAGGTAGCAATAGCACAACTTAAATATCTTCCCATATCTTTCTCCTCCTTACATTAACATAGTTATCTGTTTTTTAGATAGTCCTGTCGCTTTCATTATATCTTTAACAGATAAATTCATTTTAAGAAGATTTTTAGCAATAGATTTTGCTTTCTCTTTAGATCCTTCTTTTCTACCATCAATTCTTGCAGAATTTATCTCTTTTCTATGTACTATCTCTGCATCATAGTACATACCAAACTTATCATCTAATCCTAATTGTTTTAATTTTTCCATAATCATCTTTCCCTCCTTTAAATCTCCTACTATTCTTTCCATCTCTTCATAAGATTCGGCTGTTAACATAGATAAAAATGTTTCATATTTATTAGTTCCATCATAGACAATGCCTTTATACTTTCTTAAATCTATGGTAATTATTCTTACATCTTTTAAATAAGCCTTAGATTTATAATCTTCTAATTTATAATCTTTTTCGTTCCACTCTTTTACTTTAGAATCCTTTATAATATTATTTAGATTTATTTGTATCACAAATCTATGATAGTACTGCTCTCCAGATAAATAACCATTACCGGCCATTCTAAAAGCATATTTAATGTTCTTTATCATTGTATGAGTATGAACAAACTGATTAAATTCTAAGTTAACGAGCTTATTCTTATTAAGAAATATCGTATCTGCTCTATAATTCTTAACTTTATTTCCTGTATTAAGTTCATTGTCTATTACTATATAATTCTTTAAATCAATACCCGTTGCAAATTTAATAAAGTCCTCATAAAACCATTTATAATGGTCATCTTTAACTAAAGCTTTTGCAGTTGTATCTGACATTAATGATATAAATCTAGGTGTTTTATTCATAGCATTTCTCCTTTCTGCAATACTTATAGCATACTCTATAAATCATTGCAAAAAGGCAATTTTTAAAATTCGTCTATAAAATAGTGGTTAATTTAGTAAATTCGCTAGATGAAAATACAAAATTTACCCTGAAAAGTACCCTCAATTTTCAAAATTCAATCTTTTTTTAAATTTTTCACTACCTCCTTTTCCCCATCTTTTATACATCGCCTCTTATACCTATAACGTATCATAATAGATAGATTGTGTCAAGAAAGAAAAAAGCAACTAAATTGTTGCTCATTCAATATAACTCCCTACTATAATTTATTAACCTAATTATAGCCAAATTTAATTAGTCAGTAATCTAGGAAATACATTTTCTAGATTACTGACACCTAACTACCTAGGGTCAAAACAAACGGATCAGATTTAGTCCCATCACCTCCAGTTATCACTACGTTAGATTTTAGATTCATTGATGGCCGAACGCCACCCGCATTAGACGGATAGTCGCTGTACGCGTAGCTATCGGCATTGACGAAACGAACGTAAGACGAACTATATGGTGTTAAAAGCCAGTAATATGTATTATTGTCATATCTATCAAATTGTCCTGCCATTAATTCTCCATAGCGAAGTAAGCCTACTTTAGCATTAGTTGTTGTAGAAGTTACACTACTCATATTGGTATTTGTATATTTGGCTAATTTATATGAAGTTCCACTTCCTACTGTTCCAAGATACCAAGTTGTACTATCTTCTATCATTGAACTATAACTGCTATCCACGTAATTTGTTAGATAATCTCCATTTAAAAATGTACCTATAGTATTTGTACTTGAAAATGTGGTATTACTTCCAAAGTTCGTTGTTATAAATGTTTCTGAACTCTTTAATGGTTCGGCACTAACTATTTTTGTACCACTTCCATTTTCTTGGCTTACTATTCTGTATAGATTATTTTCATCCGCACCAAATCTTATATATTCTCCACTATATCTACTTGAAAGAAGTGTTCCTGAAAGTTCTGTATCATTATCTCCGTTTAAGCGATAAGGGTTATCTACCGTTCCATCACCATCCACTATTTTGACGTTAGATTTTAGATTTATTGATGGCCGAACGCCACCCGTATTAGACGGATAGTCGTAGTACGCGTTGCCATTGTTGTAGACGCCACGCACGTCAGACGAACTAAATGGTGTTAAAGTCCACCAAGCAAGTCCATTATTTAAATAGCCATTATTATAGGTTGTTCCATGATAACTAGATTGATATTCATACATATTAAGTAAACCTACAGCATTTGTTACGGTTGTTGTACCATTTGGTCTTGTTATGCTTCCTAGGGCAGTATTATCTAATGTTGCATCCCATACTGCATCTGTTACTATAAAATTCTCATAATCTCTTAAATTACCTAAGAAACCATCTACTGTAGTATCATTTAACCATTCTTCCATATAACTGCCATCAAATGCTGTACTACCACTTGAATACTCAATTGCACTTATATTCCACTGGGTTACTAACTTAGTTGTCTTTGCTTCATTATTAACTGATACCGCTCTCCATAACTTTCCACTATACCAAATATAGTTATTAGGATCTGTTCCTGTTATAAATGTATCTACATCATCATCATATGTACTTCCATTATCTCCTAAGTTTTCTAATACTACTTCACTTACTGGATCTCCCCCGCTATTAACTCCATTTACTACTATCTTACCATGATAATGTTTTGATAGAACATCGTTTCCTACTCCTTCTCTTATCCAAACATATAAAGTATATGTTACACTTCCTCCTGGTTCTAATGATCCTGTCGCTATCTTATAGTTTGATCCTGCTATACTAGATAGATTTGCAGGGCTTCCTGTATCTAGCTTATATCTTATATAATCTTTTTTTAATTGATTTCCTGCACAATTATCGTTATTTATCATATCTGTATCATCTTGTATAAACACTTCATAGTCTGCTGTTAGAGTTCCTGTATTTGTTATTGTAAATACATATGGTTTTAACTTTAATCCTTCTTCATCACTCATTGGATAATGTCCTCTTAAGTTAATAGTATTACTACTATCACTTCCAAAGTCTATATTTAATGTTCCTACTTTAATAACATTATAATCAGCTGACTTTGATACTGATGTAAAAACAGCATAAGCACTTCCTAGAGATATTATAGTTACTCCTAATATTGAAAATAATGTTACTAATAATTGCCTTTTTGCCATTTTAGTTAGAGCTACTTCTTTGAAGTTATATTCTTCTATCTTTTCTTTAGTAATTTTCTTTCTATTGTTAAATCTCTTCATTATAATCAACACCCTATCTTTAGATATAGTATAGCAAATATTAAGAAAGTAATCTAGTTTTTTTTGTAATTTTTATTTGCAGTTATTTGCAGACATTTGCAGCGATTTGCAGTTTATTTACATTTTACTGCACTTTTTCTACAGCTTTACTGCAGTTTTACTGCAGTAAACTAAAAAGATAGGCTTTATAGGCCTATCGAATAAGTTATATTACTTATTTATTAGTATAACTTCCACTAACTTGATTTAATCCGTTTTGTACTAAACGTCTAGTGATTTCACCACCAACTGAACCGTTAGCACGGCTAGTAGCATCTGGTCCTAAATTAACACCAAATTCGTTAGCTATTTCATATTTCATTTTATCAATAGCTTGTTTAGCACCAGGAACTCTCATCTTCATTGAACCAGTGTTCATTTTGTTGTTCATTTGTTTCACCTCCTACACTAGTAGAATGTGAAGTTTTTTAAATTTCATACATTTTTTTTACTGGTAATTTTTACCTAAAGAATATTTTCATAATTTTTTTCTTCTTTATAGATAAAAGTATTATCTATTGTTTCTTTTAAAATCTCTTCGTAGTTTACTTTTTCTTCTTCTTTTAGAGTCTCTTCTAGTGTTGGATTAATTATAGGATGTTTTGGTACAAAGACTGTACAACAATCTTCATAAGGTAAAATACTTGTATTATAAGTATCTATTTTTTTAGCAATAGATATTATCTCTAATTTATCTAGACATGCAACTGGTCTTATTACTGGTATATTTGTAACATTATTTATTACATACATACTATTTAGTGTTTGAGATGCTACTTGTCCAATAGATTCTCCATTAATTATTACTTTAGCATTATATTTTTTACATAAAGCGGACATTATTCTATACATCATTCTTCTCATAATAGTAATAACATAATTAGGAGAAACACTTTTATAGATTTCTTCTTGTATTTTAGTAAATGGTACTATGTATAGATTTATATCATTTGTATAAACTTTTAACTTATTTACTAAAGTTATTACTTTTTCTCTAGCTTCTAAACTAGTATGAGGAATCGCTTCAAAGTATACTGCATCTACTTTAATTCCTCTTTTCATAGCAAGAAATCCTGCAACTGGAGAATCTATTCCTCCACTTAACATTAATAATCCTTTACCTTGAATACCACTAGGATATCCACCAAGTCCATTAAATTCATTATAATAAATATAAGTATTTTTTTCTCTTATTTCTACATGAATAATAACTTCTGGATTATTAACATCTACTTTAATATT